>JBEQUF010000322.1:0-7600 GCA_040349295.1 Actinomycetota bacterium
CGACGACCGCCACGCCCAGCAGCAGGGCTACGCGCACCTGACGCTCCTCGCCGAGAACAACGAGGGCTACGCGAACCTCATCAAGCTCAGCTCGCTCGGCTACCTCGAGGGCTACTACTACAAGCCGCGCGTCGACTGGTCGCTCCTCGACCAGCACAGCGACGGGATCATCGCCCTCTCCGGCTGCCTCTCCGGCCGCGTCTGCCGCGCGCTCGAGGAGGGCCGCGCCGACGACGCCGAGGGCGAGCTCGACCGGCTGACGACGATCTTCGGTCGCGACAACGTCTACGTCGAGATGCAGAACGCGCACCTCGACGTGCAGCAGCGGATCAACCAGCTGCTGCCGCAGCTCGCGCAGCGCCGCAACCTGCCGCTCGTCGCCACCGGCGACGTCCACTACCTCCGCCACGAGGACGCGCGCGCGCACGAGGCGCTGCTCTGCATCCAGTCGGGCGACTCGCTGAAGAACCCGAACCACTGGAAGTTCGAGACCGACCACTTCTACTTCAAGAGCGCGCAGGAGATGCTGCTCGACTTCCCCGGCCACGAGGACGCGATGCGGCGCACGCTCGAGGTGGCCGAGCGCTGCAACGTCGAGATCGAGCTCGGCGGGATCTTCCTGCCGAAGTTCGACGTCCCGAACGGCGGCGACGCCTTCGAGTATCTCGTCGAGCTCTGCGACAAGGGCCTGCACCGCCGCTACGACAAGGTGACGCCGGAGCTGACCGAACGGCTGCAGTTCGAGCTGAAGACGATTCGCGAGATGGGCTTCGCCGACTACTTCCTCATCGTCGCCGACTTCATCGGCTTCGCGAAGCGGAACGGTGTCAGCGTCGGCCCGGGCCGCGGCAGCGCCGCCGGCTCGCTCGTCGCGTACTGCCTCGAGATCACGAACCTCGACCCGATCCGCTACGACCTCCTCTTCGAACGCTTCCTCAACCCGGGCCGCAAGTCGATGCCGGACATCGACATCGACTTCGCCGTGGAAGGACGCGAGCGCGTCATCAACTACGTGCGCGAGAAGTACGGCTCGGACCGCGTCGCCCAGATCATCACCTTCGGGACGATGGCCGCCCGCGCGGCCGTCCGCGACGCCGGCCGCGTGCTCGAGATCCCGTACGGCACGGTCGACCGGATCGCGAAGATGATCCCGGAAGGTCCCGGCCAGACGCTCGACGAGTGTCTGAAGCCCGGCGCCGAGCTCAAGTCGGCCTACGACACCGACCCCATCGCACGCGAGATCGTCGACCTCGCGAAGCCGCTCGAAGGTCTGACGCGCCAGGACGGCATCCACGCCGCCGGCGTCGTCATCGGCGCCGAGCCGCTGATGAACATCGTCCCGCTCCAGCAGAAGGGCGACGGCCAGGAAGTCGTCACGCAGTTCTCGATGACGACGATCGAGGCGCTCGGCCTGCTGAAGATGGACTTCCTCGGCCTTCGCAACCTCGACGTGATCGACAAGGCCTGCGAGCTCGCGGGCAACCTCGACATCGAGAAGATCCCGATGGACGACAAGAAGACGTACGCGATGCTGCAGCGCGGCGAGGCGACGGGCGTCTTCCAGTTCGAGTCGTCGGGCATGCGCGAGGCGCTGCGCTCGGTGAAGCCGACGCTCTTCGAGGACCTGATCGCGCTCGTCGCGCTCTACCGGCCGGGCCCGATGGCGTACATCCCGACGTACGCGAAGCGGAAGAACGGCCTCGAGCAGGTCGTCTATGCCGACGCGCGGCTGAAGGAGATCACGAGCTCCACGTACGGCATCTGCATCTACCAGGAGCAGTACATGGAGATCGCGAAGAAGGTCGCCGGCTTCTCCCCCGCAGAAGCCGACGACCTGCGCAAAGCGATCGGCAAGAAGATCCACTCGCTGATGGCCTCGCTCAAGGGGAAGTTCCTCGAGGGCTGCGCGTCAAACGGCGTCTCCGCACAGACCGCGAACCAGCTCTGGGCCGACATGGAGCAGGCGCAGGACTACTCCTTCAACAAGTCGCACGCCGCGTGTTACGCGCTGATCGCGTACCAGACCGCATGGCTGAAGGCGAATCATCCGAAGGAGTACATGGCGGCGCTCATCTCGTCTGTCATGAACACGAAGGACAAGGTGCCGTTCTACGTCGCCGCGTGCGACGAGCTCGGCATCGAGGTGCTGCCGCCGGACGTGAACACGTCGCAGATCGACTTCGCCGTCGTCGAGGGGAAGATCCGCTTCGGGATGAACGCCGTCAAGAACGTCGGCGAGTCCGCGTGCCGCGCGATCGTGCGCGCGCGCGACGAGGGCGGCGCGTTCGCGTCGATCTGGGACTTCACCGAGCGCGTCGACCCCGCGGTCGTCAACAAGCGCGCGCTCGAGTCGCTCGTCAAGTGCGGCGCGCTCGACTCGCTCGGCGCGACGCGCGCGTCGATGCTCGAGTGCCTCGAGCAGGCGCTCTCGTGGGGCCAGAAGCAGCAGGCTGACAAGCTGCTCGGCCAGGGCTCGATCTTCGATCTCGGCGACCTCGGCGGCGGCGACTCCGGGCCGCGCCACCACCCCTCGCTCCCGTCGCTGCCCGAGTACGAGAAGAGCGAGCTGCTGAAGCTCGAGAAGGAGACGCTCGGGCTCTACGTCTCCGAGCACCCGCTCGCCGCGATCAAGGATCAGCTGCGGAAGAAGACGGAGTGCACCCTGAACGAGCTGCAGTTCCGGCGCGACGGCGAGATCGTCACCGTCGGCGGCATCGTCGCCGGGCTCAAGCACATGACGACGAAGAAGGGCGACCCGATGGTCTTCGTCGGTCTCGAGGACGTGACGGGCCAGGTCGAGATCGTCGCCTTCAACTCCGTGTTCGCGCTGGCGCGCGAGCTGCTCGTCCCCGACCGGATCCTCGTCGTGAAGGGCCGCGTCGACCAGAAGGGGGCGGGGGAGACGAAGATGGTCGCGATGGAGATCACGTCGTTCGAGGCGGTGCCCGAGCGGCGCGAGGTGCGGTTCAAGGTCGATGCGCGGAGCGCGCCGGCGGGGCTGATCAAGGATCTCGCCGACATCGTCGACCGCTATCCGGGCGAGGCGCCGGTGTACGTCGAGGCGGTGACGTCGATCGGTCCAAAGCTGCTCGAGCTGGGCAAGAAGGTGCAGCCGATCCCGGACTTCTACGCCGAGGCGAAGACGCTGCTCGGCGAAGCCGCCGTCGCCTAGTCGCGATTAGCGCGCTCACGAGGCGGAATGACGGCTGTGTGAAGACCGCCGTCGTCACCGGCGCCAACACCGGCATCGGGCTGGCCATCGCCGAGCGCTTCCTGCACGACGGCTACCACGTCGGCTACGCGACCGCCGACAACGAGGAGAAGCACGAAGGGCCGCTCAGAGACCTCCAGCAGCGGTACGGCGACGACCGCGTCACCTGGATCTACGGCGACCTCACGGACACGCGGACGCCGGCGAAGCTCGTCGAGCCCTTCGCCACCATCGACGTCCTCGTCAACAACGCCGGCCTCAGCACCGCCAAGCCGTTCCTCGAGCTCACGGCCGACGACTTCGACACGACCTTCGACATCGACGTCCGCGCGAGCTTCCTCCTCGCCCAGGAGGCGAGCAGGAAGATGCCGAACGGCGGCAGCATCATCAACATCACGAGCGTCCACGAGCACATCCCGCGCCCGGGCTTCGCGATCTACGCAGCCGCGAAAGCGGCGCTCGGGATGCTCAGCAAAGGCCTCGCGCTCGAGCTCGCAGGGCAGAACATCCGCGTCAACAGCGTCGCCCCGGGCGTGATCGCGACGCCCCGCAACGAAGAGGACGCGAAGGAGCTCGACCCAGAGGTGCCGCTCGGCCGGCCGGGGCGTCCCGAAGAGGTCGCCGCCCTCGTGGCGTGGCTCGCTTCCGACGAGGCCACGTACGCCACCGGCCAGAGCTTCATCCTCGACGGCGGGATGACCCGCCAGGTGGTGAAAATTCCCGCCGGATAGCGTAGGTTCGTGGCAGATGCCACGTCGAGCGCCCATCCTCGCCGCCCTCGTCCTCACCGCCGCGGTCGCCGCCACGGTCGCACACGCGAACGACCCGACGCCCAAGGACATGAAGGGGCTCTTCGCGAAGGCACTCGCCGCCGAGAGCGACGCGAAGCGCCTCCTCGGCACGAAGAACTACGCCGGGGCCTCGGACCGGGCCGACGACGCCGCCGGGTTCCTCAACCTGATCCTGCTCGCCGCCAGCGCAGGCCGCGAGCAGGGCGACATCGATCCGGGCGACGCCCAGCAGATCCAGAAGCTCGCGAAGAGCGCCTCGCACGAGGACTTCGTCGCCGCCCGCGCCCTGAAGAAGCGCGACAAGGCGGCCGCGCTGGCCGCGCTCGCCCAGGCCGCGCAGGCCAAGCAGCTGCTCCGCACGGCGATCGACGACGCCGCGAGCAGCTTCGGCCGTTGCCGGGTCGAGAAGGAGTTCGACGTCTACGCCGTCCCCGCCGGCTTCGCAGGCTCGTACGCCGACGTCTTTCCGCACGGCGTGCCGCAGGACGCGACGAACATCAAGTTCAGCTTCGTCGACACCGCCACCGGCAAGGCGCCGGCGGCGCAGCTCTTCCCCGGCCAGACCTGGACGGCGACGAACAAGGGCTTCCTCGCCGACGGCCGACTCGACATCCACGTCGACGTCACCGGCACCGGCTTCGGCGCGCAGGACGCGAACAAGAAGCACTGGAAGGTCGTCGTCACGTACGACTGCTGAGCGCCGGTACCGTGGTCGGCCGCACATGGCCGTCCGCGAAGACATCCGCAACGTCGCAATCGTCGCCCACGTCGACCACGGGAAGACGACGCTCGTCGACGCCCTCCTCTGGCAGGCGGGCAGCTTCCGCGAGAACGAGACCGTCGCCGAGCGCGTCATGGACTCGATGGATCTCGAGCGCGAGAAGGGGATCACGATCCTCGCCAAGAACACGGCCATCCGGCTGCAGAACGGCGTCAAGCTCAACATCGTCGACACGCCCGGCCACGCAGACTTCGGCGGCGAGGTGGAGCGCGGCCTGACGATGGTCGACGGGGTCATCCTGCTCGTCGACGCGAGCGAAGGCCCGCTGCCGCAGACGCGCTTCGTCCTCCGCAAAGCCCTGCAGGCCAAGCTCCCCGTCGTGCTCGTCGTCAACAAGATCGACCGCGACGACGCCCGCCCTGAAGAAGTCGTCAACGAGGTGTACGAGCTCTTCCTCGACCTCGACGCCGACGAGACCCAGATCGAGTTCCCGATCGTCTACGCGAACGCCAGAGCCGGCAAGGCCGGGCTCGACGCGCAGAACCTCGCCGACGACCTGCAGCCCCTCGTCGACACGCTGCTCGAGACCATCCCGGCGCCGACCTACGACGAGGATCACCCGCTGCAGGCGCTCGTCACGAACCTCGACGCGTCGCCGTACGTCGGCCGCCTCGCACTCTGCCGCATCCGCCATGGGCACCTGAAGAAGGGCCAGCAGATCGCCTGGTGCCGCGCCGACGGCACGATCACGAACGCGCGGCTCACGGAGCTCTACGTCACGGAGGCGCTTGACCGCGTGCCCGCCGACGAAGCCGGGCCGGGGGAGATCGTCGCCATCGCCGGCCTGCCCGAGGTGACGATCGGCGAGACGATCGCCGACCCGAACGACCCGCGCCCGCTCCCCGTCACGCAGGTCGACGAGCCCAGCCTCAGCATCACGATCGGCATCAACACGTCACCGCTCGCCGGTACGGAAGGCGACAAGCTGACGGCGAGCATGGTCAAGCAGCGCCTCGACCAGGAGCTCGTCGGCAACGTCAGCCTCCGCGTCAACCCGACGACGAGGCCGGATGCCTGGGAGGTGCAGGGCCGCGGCGAGCTGCAGCTCGCCGTCCTCGTCGAGCTGATGCGGCGCGAGGGCTTCGAGCTCACCGTCGGCAAGCCCGAGGTGCTGACGCGGGAGATCGACGGCAAGCGGCACGAGCCGGTCGAGCGCGTCGCGATCGACGTCCCCGAGGAGTACATCGGCGTCGTCACGCAGCTGCTCGCGCTCCGCAAAGGTGCGCTCCAGCAGATGGTCAACCACGGCACCGGCTGGGCGCGCATGGAGTACATCGTCCCGGCGCGCGGCCTCATCGGCTTCCGCACCGAGTTTCTGACCGAGACACGCGGCACCGGCATCCTCCATCACGTCTTCGAGGGCTGGGAGCCCTGGTACGGCGAGCTGCGCACGCGGCCGACCGGTGCACTCGTCTCCGACCGCCGCGGCCCGGTCACCGCCTTCGCGATCATCAACCTGCAGGAGCGCGGCACGCTCTTCGTCAAGCCGACCGACGAGGTCTACGAAGGGATGATCGTCGGCGAGAACTCGCGCGCGGACGACCTCGACGTCAACGCGACGAAGGAGAAGAAGCTGACGAACATGCGCGCCGCGTCGAGCGACGAGACCGTCCGCCTCATCCCGCCGCGGCCGCTCTCGCTCGAGCAGGCGCTCGAGGAGATCCGCGAGGACGAGTGCGTCGAGGTCACGCCGAAATCGATTCGCCTGCGCAAGGTCGAGCTCAGCGCCCAGAAGCGGCAGACGGCCGCAAGCCGCGCGAAGCGCGCGGCGGCGTCAGTCGCGCAGTCCTAGCTCGCGCGCCCAGCGCTCGCTCTTCTCGAACCGGATCTCGGGATAGCTGACGATCTGCACCGCGTTCCCCCACGGATCGCGGAAGGTCAGGTTCGGCGCCTCCGTCGTCTCGACGCCCGCCGCCTCGAGCGCGGCGCGCACGTCGGCCTTCGAGACGTCGACGACGAGGCCGAAGTGCCGCTCGGCGTCGCGGTGCGCCTCGCCGTTCGTCGAGAGCGCGATGAACTGGTCGCCCAGCTCGAGGAACGCCATGCCGATGTCGCGCTCGCTGAGGTCGACCTCGAACTCGAAGAACTGCCCGTACCACGCGATCGCCTCGTCGAGGTCGTCGACCTCGAGCGCCACGTGGTTGATCCCGACGAGCCGCGCCATGAGCGGAACGTACCCGCTCATGGCGCGGCTGTGGCTCACGCGGCGACCGGCTCGGGCTCGCCGTGCTCGAGCTTCGGCAGCCACTGCAACGAGCGCGGGAGGTACCAGTTGCGCGTGCCGAGCAGCTTCATCGTCGCCGGCAGCAGGACCGCGCGGACGATCGTCGCGTCGATCAGCACGGCCGCGGCGAGCCCGACCCCCATCTCCTTGAAGTCGACGAACGGCAGCGTCGCGAAGATCCCGAACGCCCCCACCATCACGACGGCCGCGCTCGTCACCGTGCCGGCGGTCGTCTTGATGCCGTGCTCGACGGCGGCCTCGGTGGAGAGCCCGCGGTCGTACGCCTCCCGCACGCGGCTGAGGATGAACACGTGGTAGTCCATCGAGAGCCCGAAGAGGACCACGAAGAGGAACAGCGGGATCCACGTGACGATCGCGCCGTTCGTCTGGAACCCGAAGACCGAGTGCAGCCAGCCGAATTGGAAGACCGCGACGAGGATCCCGTAGGCGGCGGCGACCGAGAGCAGGTTGAGCGCGACGGCCGTCGCGGCGATCACGAGCGAGCGGAACGTCATCAGCAGCAGCATGAACGCGAGGCCGAGCACGAAGAGGAACACGAACGGCAGTCGTGACTTCATCTGCCGGTTGAAGTC
>JBEQUF010000343.1:0-8307 GCA_040349295.1 Actinomycetota bacterium
ATCCTTCGCGAGCGCGGTCGCGAACACCGGATCGAGCTCGCACGGCGCCGCGGGATTGACGTCGCACACGGATGGGATCTCACCCGTCACGTGCGCCGCCGCCTCGGCCGCGGCGCTGTCGCCCTCGAACGGCCGCCGCCCCGTCAGCAGCTCGAACGCGACGACGGCGAGCGAGTACAGATCGCTCCGCGGCGTCGTCCGCTCGCCCTTCGCCTGCTCCGGCGAGAGATACGAGGCGGTGCCGAGCACGGTCCCCGTCTGCGTCAGCGAGTCGAGCCCCGCCGCCGACGCGATGCCGAAGTCGGCGACGTGGACGTGGTCGCGCCGGTCGAGCAGCAGGTTCGCGGGCTTCACGTCCCGATGGACGACGCCCTCGCGATGCGCGGCGTCGAGCGCGTTCGCAGCCTGCTCGAGCCAGTCGAGCGCCTGCCTCGGCGCCACCGGCCCGTCGCGCATCACCTGCTCGAGCGAGCCGCCGCCGAGGTACTCCATGACGATGAACGGGCGCTCGTTGTGCTCGCCGACGTCGTAGATCGTGACGATGTGCGGGTTGCCGGAGAGCCGCGCGGCGGCGAGCGCCTCGCGCGTGAAGCGCGCCCGGACGTTCCCGTCCTCCGCATACCGGTCGGCGAGCAGCTTGATCGCCACGGCCCGCCCGAGCGCGGTGTCGGTCGCCCGGTAGATCTCACCCATGCCGCCGCGCCCGATCGGCTGCGGCCCCACGTAGCGCTCGGGCAGGAGCCCCTCTCTCACGGCCACCAGGACACGTTTCCCGGGGAGGATGAAACCAACCGTCGGCGGCGAAATACCTCTGCTAGCTTGGATTTCCGCGTCCTGCGGTGCCGTTTCTCATGCGTCTTCGCCCGCTCGCATTGCTCGTCGTCCTCGTCGCCGCGGCCTCGATCGCCGGCGGCGCACGCGCGGGCTCGGTCTGCGACACCTCGTGCTTCCAGGCACCTGCCGGCTCGGGAGCGCTGCTCGTCTTCACGGGACACGGCTGGGGCCACGGCGTCGGCATGAGCCAGTACGGCGCCGAGGGCTACGCCGTCCACGGCTCGACGTACGCGCAGATCCTCGACCACTACTACCCGGGCACGACGCTCGGGAAGGCGGGCACCTCGACGATCCGCGTGCTCATGCTCGACAAGCAGAAGACGGTGACCGTGACCGGCACCGCGCCGATGACCGTCGTCGACGGCAGCGGCGCGCGGCACACGCTGCCCGCCGGCCCGTACACGGTGAAGGCGGCCGCGCAGGACTGGCCGGTTCCGCTGACGTTCTCGCCCACCGGTCACACGTATCTCTCGCTCAAGAACCCGTACCGCGGCAAGCTGCTCGTCGACCTCGTCGACGGCAAGCTCCGCGTCATCGACATCGTCGGCCTCGAGCAGTACCTCTGGGGCGTCGTCCCCAGCGAGATGCCGCCAACATGGGCGCCCGAGGCGTTGAAGGCGCAGGCGGTCGCCGCCCGCTCCTACGCGCTCGCGACCCGCGCGGTCGGCGCGCCGTTCGACGTCTACAACGACACGCGCAGCCAGATGTACCTCGGCGTCGCGCACGAGTCGCCGGCCACGACCGCGGCCGTCAACGCGACGAAGGGCCAGGTCGCGCTGTACGCCGGGAAGGTCGCGACGACGTTCTTCTCGTCGACCTCGGGCGGCGAGACGGAGTCGGCGCTCGACTGGACGGGGACGGCGATCCCGTACCTCGTCTCGGTCGTCGATCCGTACGACGCGCTCTCGCCGTACCACAACTGGGGCCCGGTGCCGGTGACGGCGACGACGCTCCTCAAGGATCTGAAGCTGACCGGGCCGATCATGGACGTGACGACGACGCCGAACCAGGCGGGCCGCGTCTCGCAGATGAAGGTGACGACGCCGCTCACGGCGCTCGCCGTCGCGGGCACGCAGGTGCGTGACGCGCTCGGGCTGCGCTCGAACTGGTTCAGCGTCGGGCTGCTCGCGCTGACGCCGCCGCAACCGGTGGCCCCGGTCGTCTACGGGACGAAGATCGTGCTGTCGAGCGTCGTCCGCGGCCTGCAGGGCGTGACGCTCGAGCAGCGGCCGTTCGGCGGCAGCTGGCAGACGGTGCAGACGGTCGTCACCGGCAGCGTGCAGCTGCCTGCGACGCCGGTGATGACGACGGACTACCGCCTCGCGACCGCCACCGTCGCCTCGGGCTCGATCCGGATCAAGGTGATGCCCGCCGTCGCGATCACCGCCGCGACCGCGGCCGGCGTCGCCGGGACCATCAACCCGGCCGTCCCGAACGTCCAAATCGACGTGCAGCAGGAAAACCCGGATCTCACGTGGACGTCCCTCGGGACGACGACGACTGCGGCCGACGGCACCTTCACGCTCGCCGGCACGTTCACCGACGGCGCCACGCTGCGCGTCGTCGCGACGCCGCCCGACGCGTCCTATGCGCCGGGGACGAGCGCCTCGCAGATCGTGAGCGGTTGATGCGTGCGGCGCTCGCCGCCGCCGTTCTCGCAGCGCTCGCGCTCGCATCGACCGCGGCGGCGTTCACGCCGACCGACCCGCTCGCCCCGAAGCAGTGGTACCTCCAGCAGGATCACGCCTTCGACGCCTGGCCCGACGGCCCGCCGACGTTCGCAAACCCGGTGAAGGTCGCGCTCGTCGACTCCGGCGTCGACTGCAAGCTGCCCGACTTCGCCGGCCGCATCGCCGCGGCACGGAGCTTCGTCGGCGGCGACCCCTGTCTCGACACCGACGGCCACGGCACGTTCGTCGCCGGCATCGTCGCCGCGAACGTGGACGGCGGCGGGATCGTCGGCATCGCCTACACGGCGCAGCTCCTCGTCGCAAAGGTCGTCAAGACCGACGGGACGATCCCGCTCGAGGCGGAGTCCCGCGCCATCCGCTGGGCGGCCGACAGCGGCGCGCGCGTGATCAACCTCAGCCTCGGCGGCGTCCGGGATCCTGTGCACCCGACGCGCGATACGTACTCGCAGGAGGAGGCCGACGCCGTCGCCTACGCGAATGCCAAGGGCGCGCTCGTCGTCGCCGCGGTCGGCAACGGCGACGAGGCGACGTACGAGCCGTACCCGTACGCGAGCTACCCGGCCGCGCTGCCGCACGTGCTCGGCGTCGGCGCGCTGACGCAGTCGGGCGACGTCCCCGACTACTCGAACCGCGACGCGGTGTTCAACGACCTGTCCGCGCCCGGCTCCGCGATCTTCTCGACGTTCCCGTCGCAGCTCACCGGGCTGCGGCCGACCTGCACCGACCAGGGCTTCTCGGACTGCGGCACGAAGGACTACGAGACGCCGGAAGGCACGTCGTTCGCGGCGCCGCAGGTAACCGCGGCCGCGGCGGTGCTCTTCGAGCTCCTCCCGACGCTCACGAGCTCGCAGGCGGCGTACATCCTCGAACACTCGACCGACGACGTGAACGCGGCGACCGGCTGCCCGCGCTGCGCGCTCGGCCGTGACCGCTTCAGCGGCTGGGGACGCCTCGACATCGCGAAGGCGGTCGGCGCGCTGTCCGGTCCGCTGCCGCCCGCGGACACGTACGAGACGAACGACGACGCGGGTTCGGCCGCGCATGTGCTCTGGGGTCAGACGCAGAGCTTCAGCGCAACGCTCGACTACTACGACGACCCGGTCGACGTCTATCGCGTCGAAGTGCGCAAGGGCCAGACCCTGAAGGTCGCGGTCAACGCCTCGTGGACCGGCGCGAACGTCTCGGTCGAGCTGTGGCGCCCCGGCACGCGCAAGGTCGACGTGCCCGCGAACGTGCCGAAGCTCCGAGCCGCGCAGTCGGCCGGCGGCAGCGCCACGCCGCACATCGCGTTCCGCGCGCCGGCGACGGGCTGGTACTACGTCGAGGTGAAGACCGGCTCGCCCGGCGCGGGGTCGTACGCGCTCAAGCTCGCCAAGACGACACCGCTGTCGCACTAGCCCGTGACGGGGAACGACGGCGTCCGAAGGTATGCGTTGCACTGATCGGAGACGAGCTTCTTCGTGGTCGCGCGGGCGACGAAGTTGGTCATGATCTCGTCGACGCAGCCGCCGATCCCGAAGCTGTGGCCGATGTACGGCAAGACGACCGCGCGGCTGTCCCGGAAGTTGCGCGTCAGCTCCGGCAGGTTCGAGATGGGATCCTGCGGGTCGGTTCCGCCGGCGAAGACGAGGAGCGGCACGCGGCCGGAGCTCGGGAACGTCCAGGCGGACGCCGGCTCGGCCCGCTCGGGCATGAACGTGCAGCCGCGGCGGAGCGTGCCGACGAACGCGGTCGTGTAGCTGTCGAACATCGTTCCCCACGGCCCGCGCGCGTCGAGACCGGCCCAGGGCTCGTTGCACCAGATCGACCAGTACATGACCTGCGTCGTGACGCCGATGTCGCCGGCGCCCTGCCGGAGAAGCGGCGCGTAGTCGCCCTGCGCCGCGTGCGTGACGACGAGCGGAATCGACGTCGCCTCACCCGAGTCGAGGAGCATGCGGTGGACGACCGACGCGAGCTGGACGCCCGACATCCGCACGCCCTTCTTCACCTCGACCGGCTGCGCATCCCAGGCCCGCACGAGCTCACCGAAGCGCCGCTCCCAGTTCGGGTAGGCCTTGCGGCAGGCGGCCTGCGCGTCGCAGAGCCTGGCCCACCGGTCGAGCGACGATTGCGCGTTGCGCGCGTAGCGCGCGAAGAACGGCACGTCCAGCGCGCTCGCGCCCATGAGAGTGAGCGTGCGCACCGACGACGGGTAGAGCTTCGCGTAGACCTGCGCGAGGGTGGCGCCGTACGAGCCGCCGACGACGTCGAGCGTCGCGTAGCCGAGCGCGGCGCGCACGGCATCGAGATCGGCCGCGGCCATGCGCGACCCGTACTGCCGGTAGTCGCCGCCGAACGCCTTCAGGCAGGCGGCCGTGTACGCGCTGAGCTTCGCCGGCGCCGTGAGCGCTCCGGTCGGGTTCGGACAGGAGTACGCCCCGGACTTGCCCGTCCCGCGCTGATCGACGAGCAGGATGTCGTGGCCCTCCCGCAGCCGCATCCACTGGTTGCTGAGGCTCGCCGCCTCGCTCGTCGCCGCGACACCCGGCCCGCCGGCGAGATACGTCACCGCGTCCTTCGCCGCCTTGACGTACGCGGGCAGCACGACGACGTGGAGGCCGATCGTCCGCCCCTTCGGCCTGGCCCGGTCCTCGGGGACGGTGAGCGTGCCGCAGCGGGCCGTCAGCAGCTGGACCGTGCAGTGGTGGAGCCTCAATGCAGGCGCGTGCGCCTGTGCAGGCGTCGCCGCGACGAACGCGGCGGCGACGAACGCCGCGAACCGGGTCACGCGACGACGATCCGCCATTGCCGGCCTGCGGCCAGCAGTAGAAACTACTGCGGCGCTAGCCGCCGTTCTCGCGCAGCTCGTCCTCGTTCACGTCGCGCAGGACGCGAGCGGGCGAGCCGACGACGACGGTGCGTGGCGGGACGTCCTTCGTGACGACGGCTCCCGCGCCGACGAACGCCTCTTCGCCGACCTCGATCCCCGGGCAGAGGATCGCGCCGCCGCCGACGCGCGCGCCGCGACGGATCGTCGGGCCGCGCATCAGGTCCTTGCGCTTCTCGGTGCGCCCCATGAAGTTGTCGTTCGTCGTGACGACGCACGGCGCGATGAACACGTCCTCCTCGACCGTCGAGTAGGCGGTGACGTACGCCTCGGCCTGGATGCGCGTGCCGCCGCCGATCGTCGTGTCGTTCTCGACGAGTGCACCACGGCCGACGATCACGTCGTCCGCGATCCGGACGCGCTCGCGCACGCATGCCTGGTCGCCGACGATGCACCCGGCCCCGATCTCCGAGCCGGCGAACACGATCGCGCCGGTGGAGATCACCGTCCCGTCGCCGATCACCGTCGGCGGCAGCGGCTCGCGCTTCGCGGTCGAGCTGCGGCCGAGGACCGGCTGCTTGCCGACGACTGCGTGCTCGAGCACGCGCACGTCGTCGCCGAGCACCGTGCCCTCGTAGACGATCGCGGTCGGGTGGACCTCAGCCATCGAGGGACGTCGTCAGCATTTCGAGCGCGCGGACGACGCGCGCTCCGTCGCGTGCGACCTTCGCCTTGTCGTGCTCGCCTGCGACCAGCTCGAGGAAGTACGCGCACTCGCGGCGCAGCGGCTCGGTCGTCTCGATCTTCGGGATCCTGATGTCGCCGGAGAACAGCTCGCCGTTCGGCCCCGCGCGCTTCTCGTAGACCGTCACCTTGCGCTCGGGCTCCATGTCGTCGAACACGACCATCTTCTCGCGGCCGACGACGGTCATCTTGCGCATCTTGTGCGGGTCGAGCCACGACAGATGCATGTGCGCGATCTTGCCGCTCGGGAAGCGGAGGAAGCAGAAGACGACGTCCTCGACGCCCTCGTGGATCGACGCGCTGCCCTGCGCCGTCGCGAGCTCCGGATCCTCGTCGAGGAAGTAGAGGATCACCGACAGGTCGTGGACGCCGAGCGACCAGAGCGCGTTCTCGTTCGAGCGCACGATGCCGAGGTTGACGCGGTTCCCGTAGACGCAGAGCACGTCGCCGAGCTCGCCCGCGTCGATCAGCTCCTTCACCTTCAGCACGCCGGGGTGGTAGAGCAGCAGGTGGCCCGGCATCAGCACACGGTCGTTGGCTCCGGCGAGCGCGACGAGCTCGTCCATCTCCGCGGCACGCATCGCCGGCGGTTTCTCGACGAACACGTGCTTGCCCGCCTCGAGCGCCTGCTTCGCGAGCGCGTAGTGCGTCGGCACCGGCGTCGCGATCACGACGGCGTCGAGCGAGTCGTCGGCGAGCAGGTCGTCGAACCGCGTCGTCGTCTTCGCGGCGGGATACCGGGCGCCGAGCTGTGCGAGCTGCTTCTCCTCGAGGTCGCAAAGCCACGTCAGCTCGGCGAGATCGTTGAAGTTGCGGACGAGGTTCGGCCCCCAGTAGTTGAGGCCGACGACGCCGACCGAGGTCACAGCTTGAAGACCTTGGGCGACGCGGTGCCCTTGCCGCCCGTGGCGTTCCGCAGGTCGACGACGAGCGCGGCGCGGTCGACCAGCTCGTCGTAGTCGATCGAGTGGTGGTCGGTCGCGATGACGACGCAGTCGTACGCGTCGGGCTCGTAGGCGACGCCGCTCATCTGCAGCCCGTGCTCGTCGAACGACGGCACGTGCGGGTCGTGGTAGGCGACGTCGGCGCCGGCGTTCTTCAACAGCTGGATCAGCTTCACCGCCGGCGACTCGCGCATGTCGGCGATGTCCGGCTTGTACGCGACCCCGAGCACGAGGATCGAGGAGCCCTTCATCGCCTTCTGCGCCGAGTGGTTGAGCGCCTGCGAGACGAGCGAGCGGCAGAAGTACGGCATCTCCTCGTTGACCTTGCCGGCGAGCTCGATGAACTCCGTGTAGAAGCCGAACTCGCGCGCCTTCCAGGTGAGATAGAAGGGGTCGATCGGGATGCAGTGGCCGCCGAGCCCCGGCCCGGGGCTGAAGCGCATGAACCCGAACGGCTTCGTGGCGGCCGCGTCGATGACCTCCCACACGTCGATGTTCATCCGGTCGCACAGCTGCGCGAGCTCGTTGACGAGCGCGATGTTCACCGAGCGGAAGATGTTCTCGAGCAGCTTCGTCAGCTCGGCCGCCTCCGGCGTCGACACCTCGACGACCGTGTCGATCGCGCGGCGGTAGACGTCGGCGGCGCGCTTCGTCGACTCGGCGTCGATGCCGCCGAGCACCTTCGGCGTCGTCTTCGTCGTGTAGTCCTCGCGGCCGGGGTCGACGCGCTCGGGCGACATCGCGAGATGGAAGTCGACGCCGGCCTTCAGGCCCGAGCCCTGCTCGAGGATCGGCAGCAGCACCTCGCGCGTCGTGCCCGGCCACGTCGTCGACTCGAGCACGACGATCTGGCCGCGCTCCAGCACCTTCGCGATCCCCCGCGTCGCCGCCTCGACGATCGAGAGATCGGGCTCGCGCTGGCGGGAGAGCGGCGTCGGCAGGGCGATGAGGATCGCCTCGGCCTCGCGCAGCTCCTCGTAGTCCATCGTCGCGTGCACCAGGCCGCCGTCGACCAGCGCCTTCCAGCGCGGGCCTTCGACGTCCTCGATGTGGCTCTCGCCGCGGTTGAGGCCGTCGATGACGCGCTCGACGACGTCGACGACGAGCACGTGGCAGCCGGCCTCGGCGAACGTGGTCGCGAGCGGCAGCCCGACGTAGCCGGCGCCGATGACTCCGATGTCGTACTTCACGCCGGCAACAGTAGTGCGCTCGCGAGCCGCTTCGACGCCGAACCGTCGCCGTAGAGCGGCGGCGCATCCACCGGGAAACGGGCTGCCGCGACCGC
>JBEQUF010000374.1:0-5170 GCA_040349295.1 Actinomycetota bacterium
CACGTTCACGCTCAGCGTCCCGAACGGGAACTCACCCGCTGCCCGCCGTTGCACGAGCCCGTCGAGCTCGAAGCGGACGATCGCGCCGAGGCCACCGACGGCCGCCATACCCGCCCAGACGAGCACGCTCATGCGATCCTCGCGCGCCGGGTGAGCGCGCTCGCGAGGTGCACTGCGAGCAGGCCGGCGGCGAGGCTCGCCAGCAGATAGACGGCGGCGAGCGCGGCGTGACCGTGCCGTGCGAGGGCGATCAGCTCGATCTGGAAAGTCGAGAACGTCGTCAGCGCGCCGCAGAAGCCCGTTCCGAGCAGCGGACGACGGAACGTCGACGGCGGCAGCCGCTCCTGGAGGCGGGTGACGAAGTAGCCGAGCGCCGCGGTGCCGGCGACGTTCGCGACGAACGTCGCCCACGGCCAGCCGTGGCCGTCGAAGGGGAACGCTCGGACAAGGCCCGCTCGCGCCAGCGCGCCGACAACGCCGCCGGCGAAGATCGCGACCCGCATGCGATCGCAAACGCTACCGGTCCGATCGAGTTCGTTGCCGATGACGCTGCGCCGCCGAGCGGCCGTATGTTCCCGCGCGTGGCGTTCACCGCGTGGACGGCGGTCTGGCTCGTCGCTCTCGGTGTCGGCGTCGGCGCGTTCGGCACGATCGTCGGCGCGGGCGGCGGCTTCATCCTGACGCCGATCCTGCTGCTGCTCTACCCGCACGACCCCGCGAAGACGATCACGGCGATCAGCCTCACGGTCGTCTTCTTCAACGCGCTGTCGGGATCGATCGCGTACGGGCGGCAGAAGCGGATCGACTACCGCGCCGGGATCGTCTTCGCGCTCGCGACGCTGCCCGGTGCGATCGGCGGCGCACTGCTGACCGCGACGGTGCCGCGTCGCGCCTTCGACGTGATCATGGCATGCGTCCTCCTTGCGCTCGGGGTGTGGATCCTGGTCGGCGGCCGCGGCGAGGTGCACGTGCCCGCGCGCCGGCTGCGGCTCGGCGCGCTCTACTCGCTCGGCGTCGGCTTCGTCTCGAGCTTCCTCGGCATCGGCGGCGGGATCATCCACGTGCCGCTGCTCGTGCGGGCGCTCGGCTTCCCGACGCACGTCGCGACGGCGACCTCCCACTTCGTCCTCGCGATCATGGGCGGCGCCGGCGCGGCGACGCATGCGATCACCGGCGGCTTCGCCCACGGGCACGGCCTGCGGCGCTCCGCGGCGCTGTCCGGCGGCGTCGTCGTCGGCGCGCAGCTCGGGGCGCGGATCTCGGTCGGTCTGCGCGACGTGCTGATCCAGCGGCTGCTCGCCGCGGCGCTCCTCGCGCTCGCCGTGCGGCTGATCGTGTGACGCACGTTGCAATTCCGCGCGCGTTTCGCGCACATCTCGTCACGGGGCCTGGCCCCAGCCTGGCCCGGGCCCGGCCCCGGCGGTTCGGCTAGAAGAGCTTCTGCGCGCGCTCTTCGGCGGCGCCGACGTGCGCGCGGCCGAGCTTCGTGATCGTGCGGCCGCGCGGCGTCCGCTGGATGAAGCCGAGCTGCAGGAGGTACGGCTCGTACACGTCCTCGATCGTCTCCGGCTCCTCGCCGAGCGAGGCTGCGAGCGTCGACAGGCCGACCGGGCCGCCGTCGAACTTGTCCGCGATCGTCCGCAGCAGGTCGCGCGCCTCGCGGTCGAGCCCCTGCGCGTCGATCTCGAGCAGCTGCAGCGCCTCCTCGGCGATCGCCGTCGTGATGTTCCCGGCGTGCCGCACCTGCGCGACGTCGCGGACCCGGCGGAGGATGCGGTTCGCGATGCGCGGCGTGCCGCGCGACCGCGACGCGATCTCCGACGCCGCGTCGGACGCGATCTCGACGCCGAGGATGCCGGCGCTGCGGTGGACGATCGCCGCGAGGTCCGCCGGGTCGTAGTAGTCGAGCCGGAACGTGAGCCCGAAGCGGTCGCGGAGCGGCGTCGTCAGCAGACCGGTCCGGGTCGTCGCGCCGACGAGCGTGAACGGCGGCAGGTCGAGCGTCAGCGTGCGCGCGCCCGCCCCCTCCCCCATGACGATGTCGATGCGGAAGTCCTCGAGCGCCGGATAGAGGATCTCCTCCGCCGTGCGCGACATCCGGTGGATCTCGTCGACGAAGAGCACGTCGCGCGCGTCGAGCGAGGTGAGGATCGCGGCGATGTCCTTCTTCTCGACCGCCGGGCCGGCGATCGTGCGCAGGCCGACGCCGAGCTCCTCGCGGACGATGTGCGCGAGCGACGTCTTGCCGAGGCCCGGAGGCCCGGCGAGCAGCACGTGGTCGAGCGCCTCGCCGCGCGCCTTCGCCGCGACGAGCGCGATCTCGAGCTGCTCCTTGACGCGCTCCTGCCCGACGAACTCGTCGAGCGAGCGCGGGCGGAGCGTCTGCTCGACGACGTCCTCGTCGTCGTCCTGCAGCACCGGCGCGACGAAACTCATGCGGCCCTCCGCAACGCCTGGCGGACGCGTTCCTCGGGCGACGCGGTCGCGTCGGTCTCGGCGAGCGCGCGCTCGGCGTCGGCGATCGAGTAGCCGAGCTCGACGAGCGCGTCGCGCGCGACCACGTGCTCGTCGACGTCGGCGCCCGCCGCGATCGGCGTCACGTCGGCGCCCATCTTCTCCTTCAGCTCGAGGACGATCCGCTCGGCGGTCTTCTTGCCGATGCCGGGGATCGCCATGAAGCGCGCCGAGTCCTCGCGGACGATCGCGCGCCGAAGCTCCTCGGCCGGCGAGCCGCTGACGATCGCGAGCGCGACCTTCGGCCCGATGCCGTTGACGGTGAGCAGCTGCGTGAAGAGCTCGCGCTCGGACCGGTCGGCGAAGCCGTACAGCTGCATCGTGTCCTCTCGGACGTGGAGGTACGTCTCGACGGTGACCTCGTCGGCCGCGGTCGCGGCGCGGACGGCGCTCGGCGTCGCCGCGACGAGATAGCCGACGCCGTTCACGTCGAGCACCAGGCCCTCGGGCGTGTTCGCGACCGCCTTGCCGCGCAGCCGCGCGATCATCCGACCATCCTCAGGAGCGGCGGTGCGAGCGCATGGCAGATCGCGACCGCGAGCGCGTCGGCGGCGTGGTTCGGCGTCGGCACGGTCGGCAGCCCGAGGATCGTCTTCACCATCCGCTGCACCTGCGCCTTGTCGGCGCGGCCGTAGCCGCACACCGACTGCTTGACCCGTGCGGGGGCGTATTCGGCACAGGCCACGCCGGCCGTGGCGGCCGCGACGAGCACCGCGCCGCGCGCCTGCCCGACGGAGAGCGCGATGCGGGCGTCGGCGCCGACGAACGACTCCTCCAGGACGACTGCATCCGGGTCGTGCTCGGCGATGAGGCCCGCCACCCCGTCGAAGAGCGTCCGCAAGCGTTGCTCCATGGGCTCGCCCGCGGCCGTGCGCCAGCACCCGTGGGCAATGGCCTTGAGGCGCCCGCCGCTTTCGTGGACGATCCCGTACCCGCAATCCGCCAATCCTGGGTCGATGCCGACGACTCTCACGACGTCACGTTAGGCAGGAGGTCGGACGACTCCTGCCTCCCGTAGATTCAGCCGGATGAAGCTCGCACTGGCCGGAATCGTCGTCTTCGTCGCCGCCTGCCTCCTGGTCCCGCAGGGACTTCGGGACGGATCGCACTACTCCGACGTCCACGTCTACTCGACGTACGCCCATGCGATGACGCACGGGCAGGTGCCGTACCGCGACTTCTCCGACGAGTACCCGCCGCTCGCCCAGCCGGTGCTGCTCGCCGCGGCGAACGTGACGCTCTTCAAGCTCGTGCTCGTCGCGTGCGGGATCGGGATCGTGTGGCTGCTCGCGACCGTCTTCGCGTCGCCGCTCGCGGTCGGCGTGTTCGCGCTCTCGCCGCTCCTCGTCGGCTCGATCTATCTGAACGCGTACGACCTCTGGCCGGCGTTCCTGCTGACCGCGGCGCTCGCGCTCTTCGCGCGGCAGCGGCCGATGTGGGCGTTCGCGGTGCTCGGCGCGGCGACGGCGGCGAAGATCTACCCCGCCGCCGTGCTGCCGGTCGCGCTCCTCTTCGTCCCACGCGCGTGCCGGCTGCGGGGGCTCGCGTGGTTCGCAGGCGTCTTCGTGCTCGCGCACCTGCCGTTCCTCGTGCTCGGCCCTGGCGGCGTCCGCTTCTCGTACTCGGAGCAGCTCCGGCGCGGGCTCGAGCTGAACTCGCTCGGCAGCGCGTTCCTGCTGATCACCGGCCATCGGTCGCTCGCCAACCAGCCGCCCGGGTCGCTCAACATCACCGGCCACGCCGCGACGATCATCGGCGCGGTGTCGACCGTGCTCGTCGTGTGCGCGGTGCTCCTCGCCGCCTGGCAGTACGCGCGCGGACGCATCGCGTTCCTGACCGCGTGCGCCGCGGCGGTCGTCGGCTTCGTCGCGTTCGACAAGGTCTTCTCGGCGCAGTACGTCGAGTGGCTCGCACCGCTGGCGCCGCTCGGCGGCCTCGTCGCGAGCGCGGGCACCGTCATCGTGCTCGGACTGACGCACGCCGTCTTCTCGCACCGCAGCGCGCTCGCCGAGCAGCGCGACGTCGCGCTGCTGCTCGTCCGCGATCTCTCGGTGGTCGCGCTCTTCCTCCTGCTTGCAATCGGCGTGCGACGCAGACCGCGTTCAGGTCGCTAGCCCCGCCGGACATGTCCGGCAACCACGTTGCTCGATGTGCTTCTCGGCGTTCCGACGCGCGCGAGCAGCGGGACCGTGGGCCACTTCCGCCAGCGCTCGCGGCGAACGGCGAGATCGACGTCATGGTCGAGCAGCGCCTGTCGCGTCCGCCGCCGGAACGATCGCTCCGTCATTGCCTTGCGTCGGGGGACGAGCCGCCGCGACGGTCCCGGTCGTAGCTGAGCTCCTTCGTCTCCTGCGGCGAACGACGCAGCTTCATCCGGCGACGGCTTCGAGCACCTGCTCGGGGATGTCGAAGTTGGCGTAGACGTCCTGGACGTCGTCGTTGTCCTCGAGCGTGTCGATCAGCCGGAGGATCTTCTTCGCCTCGCTCTCGTCCGTCACCTCGACGGTCGTCTTCGGCACCATCGTCAGCTCCGCGGAGTCGACGACGAAGCCGGCGGCCTCGACGGCCTCGCGCACCGCGGCGAGGTTCGTCATCTCGCACGACACCGTGAAGGTCGACCCGTCGCGCTCGACGTCGTCGGCGCCGCCCTCGGCGG
>JBEQUF010000003.1:0-4317 GCA_040349295.1 Actinomycetota bacterium
CTAGCTGCGCCCGTCGGCCGTGACGCCATGAAGGCCGTCGTGCAGCGCGTGACCGAGGCGCGGGTTCGGGTCGACCGGACGGTGGTGGGTGAGATCGGGGCCGGGCTCTGCATCCTGCTCGGCGTCGCGCGCGGGGACGGCGCAGACGCGGCCGAGCGGCTCGCAGGGAAGATCGCCCGCCTGCGCGTCTTCGCGGACGAGGCCGGGAGGTTCGACCGGTCGCTCCTCGACGTCGGCGGCGCCGCGCTCGTCGTGTCGCAGTTCACGCTCCTCGCCGACACCGCGAAAGGCAACCGGCCGTCGTTCGGCGGCGCGGCCGCGCCCGAGGAGGCGGCGCCGGTCTACGAGCGGTTCTGCGACGCGCTCCGCGAGCTCGAGGTCGACGTCGCCACCGGCGTCTTCGGCGCGACGATGGCGGTCGAGCTCGTCAACGACGGCCCGGTCACGATCGTGCTCGACCTGTGAGAAGCCTGCTCGTCACCGGAGCCGGCGGCTTCCTCGGCGGCGAGCTGCTGCGGCAAGCGCCGGATGCCCGGGGCACGTTCCACGACACGCTCGACGTGAACGAGGAGGACGCGGTCATGCGCTGCTTCCTCAAGCACGGCCCGGACGCCGTCATCCACACCGCCTACCGGATGGGCGACGCCGAGACGAACGTGCGCGGCGCGCACAACGTCGCCCTCGCCGCGCATCGCGTCGGCGCGCGGCTGATCCACCTCAGCACCGACCTCGTCTTCGACGGCGAGCACGGCGCGCCGTACGGCGAGGACGACGAGCCGCGGCCGGTGATGGAGTACGGCCAGCAGAAGCTCGAGGCCTAGCAGCTCGTCCGCCGCGTGCATCCGGCGGCCCTGATCGTCCGCACGTCGCTCCTCGTCGGTCCGCCCGACGGTGCGCAGGAGGCGCTTGCGCGCCGGGACGACGTCACGTTCTTCGAGGACGAGATCCGCTCGCCGCTCCGCGTGCGCGACCTGGCCTCGGCGCTCCTCGAGCTGGCGGGGCGGGACGAGGCCGGCGTGCTCCACGTGGCCGGCCCGGAGCCGCTGACCCGGGCGGAGCTGGCCGAGCTCCTCCGCGGCGGCCCCGTTGCCAAAGGGCCCGGTCCGGCCTCGGGCCGGGCGAGGAACGTCGCCCTCGACAGCTCGAGAGCAGCAAAAATGCTCACGACGCGAATAGGCCGTTTGGCCTAGTGGTTGCTACAATCGACCTACCATTACGACCGGTGGTTCGGCGAAATGGGCCCTGCGGGCCCATTTTTTTTCGACAAAGACAGAGGTAGTGACAATGGCGACGACATACGAGAAGGAACGGCAGCTCCAGGGCGACATCGCGCCGCGGGTCGAGCACGACCTGCCCGGCGTCGAGGTTCTCGCCGTCGAGCTCGCGAGCCCGGACCGGTTCGTCGTCTACGTCGACCACCCGGAGGGCGTCGACCACACGCTCTGCGTCCGCGTCACCGACGCGCTGCGCGACTACCTGCGCGAATACACGGTCGACGTCTCGTCGCCGGGCACCGAGCGGCCGCTCCGCACGCCCACGCACTTCGCGCAGGCGATCGGCCGTCAAGTCAAGCTCCGGACGACGGAGGTCAAGAAGCTGAAGGGAACGGTGGTCGCCGCGGACGCGACGCACGTGACCATCGACGAGACCGAGATCCCGTACGAGCAGATCGTGCGGGCCAACTTGATCGACGAGAGGTAGGCCATGAGCCAGGAGATCATCGACGCCGTACGCGAGATCGAGCGCGACAAGGGAATCGAAGAAGGCGCACTGGTGATGGCGCTCGAGGACGCGCTGCTCGCTGCGTACAAGAAGACGCCGGGCGCATCGCGCCATGCGACGGTCGAGATGGACGACCGCGGCGACTTCCGGGTCTATTCGATCGAGCTGCCCGCGGACATCGAGGAGCGCCTGCTCGACGAGGCGCGCGAGCGCAAGCTCGAGGAGCTCGAGCGGCTCGAGGAGGAGACGGGCGAGCGCCAGCACACGCTCATCTCCGACGACGACCTCGACATCGACTGGTCCGAGGTGCCGGACGGCGACATCAAGCGCGCCGACGTGACGCCGGAGGGCTTCGGCCGCATCGCCGCGCAGACGGCGAAGCAGGTCATCCTGCAGCGGATCCGCGAGGAAGAGCGCCGGATGATGTACGACGAGTACATCGACCGCGTCACCGAGGTCGTCACCGGCATCGTCCAGCAGGCCGGCGACCGCAACAACGTGCTCGTCGACCTCGGTAAGGTCGAGGCGCTGCTGCCGCGCTCCGAGCAGGTCGACGGCGAGCGGTACGAGCAGGGTTCGCGCATCAAGGCCGTCATCACCGAGGTGCGCAGCGGCACGAAGGGCCCGCAGGTCATCCTCTCGCGCCGCGACCCGGAGCTGATCAAGACGCTGTTCGAGCTCGAGGTGCCCGAGATCGCCGACGGCCTCGTCGAGATCCGCGGCGTCGCCCGCGAGCCCGGCTACCGCTCGAAGATCGCGGTCGAGTCGCATGCACAGGGCGTCGACCCGGTCGGCGCGTGCGTCGGCCCGCGCGGCTCGCGCGTCCGCATGGTCGTGTCGGAGCTCCGCGGCGAGAAGATCGACATCATCCCGTGGAACCAGGAGCCCGCTCGGTTCGTCGCGAAGGCGCTGTCGCCGGCGCGCGTCCGCGAGGTGTACCTCGACGACGACGGCAAGGAGGCGACGGTCGTCGTCCCCGACGACCAGCTCGCGCTCGCGATCGGCAAGGAGGGGATGAACGCCCGCCTCGCCGCCCGCCTCACCGGCTGGAAGATCGACATCCAGAGCGACACCGAGTTCGCACAGGCCGAGGCCGAGATCGCCTTCGGCGGCGCCGACGGCGCCGGCGACGGCGAGGACATCTCCGGCCGCTGCTCGGCGATCCTCGCGAACGGCAAGCGCTGCCCGAACGCCGCGCTGCCGGGCTCGAAGTACTGCGGCGTCCCGGCGCACCAGGAGCTCGCGCTCCACGACTCCGACGACGCCGAGCCGATCGTCGCCGAGGCCGAGCCGGAGCTCGAGGCGCTCGCCGACCAGCTGCCGCCCGACGCCGAGTCGATCGGCCCGGAGAGCGTCGCCGGCGCCGAGGAGGTGCCGGAGGACGTGATCCCGGACTCGACGCCGCCCGTGATCGAGCCGGCGGAGCTCGACGAGGACGAGCCGGCCGTCTCGCCGGCGGCCGAGGTCGCGCCGCTCGAAGAGGTGCCGGCCGGGATTCCGGTCGAGGAGGAGACGCAGTAGCGCCGACCAGGCGCTGCGTCGGCTGCGGCTCGCTGAAGCCGCAGGCGGAGCTCGTGCGGTTCGCGGCGGAGGACGGCGTCCTCGTCGCGAGCCGGACGGCACCGGGGCGCGGAGCATGGACATGCCGCAGCCGGGCCTGTTTCGAGCGGGCCGTCGCGCGGCGCGCCTTTCCACGGGCGTTGCGCCAGAACGTCCGAGTCGAAGCCACGCTTTACACTGAGGAGACGGATGCCAAACGGAGGTAACAAGCCGAACCGCCCATTGCGCCCCCGCGGGGGCGCCGGCCCCGGCAATCGCCGGCGTCGCGTCGTCATCGACACGGGTGCCGCCCGGCCCCGTCAGGACGGCCGGCAGGCGCGCGGCGGGCAGCAGGACGGCCCGCGCCGCGAGGCTCGGCAGCCGGCGGCGCCGCCGACCGGCCCCGTCTCCGTCGAGTCGGGCGTCAGCGTCCGCGACTTCTCGCAGGCGCTCGGCGTCCCGATGCAGCAGATCATCAAGTCGCTGATGACGCTCGGCGTCATGAAGACGGCGACGCAGTCGCTCTCCGACGAGGAAGTGGAGCTGATCGCCGCCGAGCTCGAGCGCGAGGTGACGATCAAGCACGCCTCCGACGACGACGAGGCGCCCGAGACGTTCGAAGACACGGAGGAGTCGCTCGAGGCGCGCCCGCCGGTCGTGACGATCATGGGCCACGTCGACCACGGCAAGACGTCGCTGCTGGACGCGATTCGGAACGCGAAGGTGGTCGCGACCGAAGCGGGCGGCATCACGCAGCACATCGGCGCCTACCAGGTGCCGGTGAACGGCCGCCGCGTCACGTTCCTCGACACGCCGGGCCACGAGGCGTTCACCGCCATGCGCGCCCGCGGCGCGAAGGTGACCGACATCGCCGTCCTCGTCGTCGCCGCCGACGACTCGGTCATGCCGCAGACGCGCGAGTCGATCTCGCACGCGCGCGCGGCCGAGGTGCCGATCGTCGTCGCCGTCAACAAGATCGACCTGCCGAACGCGAACCCGGACCGGGTGCTCGCCGACCTCGCCGCCAACGACCTCCAGCCGGAGGAGTGGGGCGGG
>JBEQUF010000055.1:0-10370 GCA_040349295.1 Actinomycetota bacterium
GGCGGGCCGTCCTCGCCGCGAGCGCGCTGCGCCGCGTCGACGGGCCGCCCGTCCTCGCGCTCGCCGAGGGCGGCATCCCGACGCTCGTCGAGCTCGCTCAGGCGATCAGGAGCGTGGCGGCCGCCCCGGCGCCGAGCGCGTAGGGCCACACCCGGTCGAGATTGATCCAGCTCCGCCGCAGGATGGAGACGCCGAGGAAGCGATAGACGACGAGGGCGATCGCGCCCGCGACCGCGACCATCGCGGCGGTGTGGATCGCGACGGCGCCCGCCAGCTGGACGAGCGACGACGGCATCACCATGTCGTGTCGCGCCTGCACGCTCATCCCGGCGACGACGGGGATGAGCATCAGCCCCGCGCCGTGCGCGGTCGACATGAGGAACGACCACAGCGCGAGCTCCCGCCGTTTCAGCTGCATGCCGACCCAGCGCGGATGCCGGTGCGAGCGGGCGATCCGCCAGATCGCGAGTCCGAGGAGCGCCCCCGCGCCCGCGACCCTGATCGTCGTGTCGGAGGCGAGCACGCGGAGCTCCTCGACGACGAGCACGGTGAGCGCTATCGACGCGGCATGGCCTGCCGCGATCGGCCCGAGGGCCCCGACGACCGCCGCCTGCCGCTGCCGCTGGAGGCCGGTCCAGGTCGCGAAGAGCCAGCCCATGGCCGGATTGAGCCCGTGGAACGCGCCGAGCGCGAGCAGCGCTCCGATCTCCCAGCCGCGCATGCCGGCGGCGTGATGGACGACGCACGGCATCCGCATCGGCATGGGCGCGGCCATGCCCGGCATCTGCATGACCTCGACGCAGGTCACGAGAAGCAGTACGAATCGGAGGAGGCGTCGCCCCCCTCGAGGCGGATCTGGTGCGGCAGCCGGCCGTCGAAGTTCGTCGTCAGGAAGTCGGGGTCGAGCGCGAGCCCGCCGCCCGCTCCGACGTCGAGCTTCGCGATCCACCCGTCGAGACCGGCCGGATAGAACTGCGTGTCCCACGTCGAGTAGAGCGAGTTCGACACGTACACGCGCCGGCCGTCCCGGCTGACCTCGACCATCTGGGGGCCGCCCTTCAACGGCCCGGCGGCCGGATGCGCCGCCCGCGCGGCGATGCCGCCGAGCCGGACGCGGCCGGTCTCACGGACGTTGAACGGATCGCTCACGTCGTACTGGACGAAGTCGCCGGTCCCCCAGCACGAGACGTAGAGGAAGCGATCGTCGAGCGAGAGGTTGATGTCGGTGACGAGCGGCGGCACGGCGCCGAACCCATGCAGCAGCGGCGGCAGCAGCTCAACCGGCGCGGGCTCGGCGGGGATCGTGATCGCCTTCCGGATCTGCCACGTCCCGCCGTCGCGATACCAGTGCCAGACCGAGGCGGAGAGATCCTCGACCGACACCACGACGCCGACGAACCCCCACTCCTTGCTCGGATCGTGGGCCGGCCGCAGCTCCAGCACCATCTGGTTCTCGTCGCCGAGCTCGAGCGTCTGGAGGTGCTTGCCTCGACGCAGGTCCCAGATGTGCATCGCGTGCCCGTACTCGCGGCCGAGCAGCTTCTCCGGGACGATGCCATGCTCGAACATCGACGGGGTCGCCCACTCGCTCGAGACGAGCGTGTCCTGGTTGAGGTGCCACCAGAAGTCGTACTGGTAGCGCTGCTTCCCGTGCTCGGTCTCCCAGGGGCCGAGCGGCTCGAAGGTCTCGCAGTCGAGGCGGAAGATGCCGCCCGCCTCGTCGGCGCCGTTCGCGCCGCCGAGCCCGCTCATGTAGATCGCATCCGGCCCGCAGTGCGAGGTGTGCGGCCTCGAGTACCCGGTCTTCGCGATCAGCTCCTCCGGCTCGATCGTCTTGACGAGCTTCGGCGCGCGCGGGTCGTCCTTGGTGTCGACGACGTAGACGCGCGACGACTTCAGGCCGGGGATGACGAGGTAGCGGCGCTCGACGTGCGGCCGCGGCGCCGTCGGGCAGAGCGCCGCGCTGCAGGCGTTCCAGCCGAAGTGGTGCAGCTCGTCTCCGGGCGCGGCCATCTCGAGCGTCGAGACGATCTGCCCGTACGTCTCCGACTGCGGCTCGAGGTCGATCACGCCGAGCGCGTCGGGCCGCGACCTCTGATCGGGCTCGAGGAGCGCGACGTATGCGAGCTGCTCGGCAGGGGCTTCCGCCGCGAGCCGCGGCGACGGATAGAAGCTCGGGTCGGGTGTCCAGCGCGCCATGACGCCTGCTCCTTTCGGCCTTCCCTTGACAGAGTTGTCGATCAATTCTACTAATACGATCAACAATATCGGTTTATGCGAGCTGCGAAGAAGCCCACCGTCCTGATCGTCGCCTTCTACTTCCCGCCTGCGGGCGGCGGCGGCGTCCAGCGACCGCTCAAGTTCGCCGGCCAGCTCCTCGCCGAAGGCTTCGACGTGCACGTCCTGGCGCCCGACGACCCGAAGTGGATCGACCGTGACGACCGCCTCTCCGTCCCCGCCGGCGTGACCGTGCACCGCGCCCGCTACCTCGGTCCCGCAGGGCGGCGCCCGGCCGAGGAGCTCTACGGCCTGCCCCGGGGGAGACGTCTGCTCAAGCGCGCCGGACTGACGTGGCGGCGGTTGCTCGTCCCGGACGAGAACGTCACCTGGGCTCTGACGGCCATCCCTGCAGCGCTCCGGATCGTCCGGCGAGCAGACGTCGACGTCGTCATCACGACGTCGCCGCCCGGCTCGATCCACTTCGTCGGCGCGGCGGCACAGGCACTCACGCGTGCGGCGTGGTTCGCCGACCTCCGCGACCCGCTGGTCGCACACCCGCATCGCCGGGTCGAGAGCCCGCTCGTCCGCCTGAAGGAGGTCGGGCTGCGCGCCGTCGCCTACCTCGTGGCCCGCCGGGCAGACGCGATCATCGCCGTCTCGCAGGCGATCGCCCAGGACGTCCGGGCCCGCAAGCCGAGGGGCGAGCTCGTGACGATCCCGAGCGGCGCGGACTTCGACGACTTCGCGACGCTCGGCTACCGACGCGGCTCGCGCTTCCGTGTCATCCACACCGGCACCTTCTTCGGCAAGCGCAACCCCCGTCCGTTCCTGGAGGCGCTCGAACAGGTCGCCGACGTCGAGGCCCGCTTCGTCGGCGACTCGCGCGCCGCCGACCGGGACTGGGCAGAGACGCTCGAATGCCGGAACCGCGTCACGTGGATCCCCTTCACCGCCCGCGACAGGACGCTGCGGCTCCAGAAGCAGTCCGAGGTCCTGCTCCTCCTGATCCCCGATGCGGACGGGCGCGGCGACGGCGTGCTCTCCGGCAAGGTGTTCGAGTACCTGGCATCCGGGCGTCCGATCCTCGCTGCGGTCCCGCCGAACGGCGCCGCAGCGGGTCTCATCCGCGAGACCGGGGCAGGCGTCGTGGTCGCACCGGACGACGTCGACGGAATCGCGCGCGAGCTCGCTGCGCTCCGCGACCGCTGGCGTGCCGGCGACGACCTCGGCGTCGCGCTCACGGCCGAGCAGCGTGCGCGGCTCGACCGGGCGACGCGGACGGGCGCGCTCGCGTCGCTCCTTCGCCGACATGTCCGGGTCGAGCCGGGAACACCGGCGCCGGCCCGCGGGGTCACGGCGTTTCCGGCACGCGACTCGCGCGAGATCGAACGCGTCTAGCCGCGACGAGATGCGCGAGCGACCAGGAGCCGCGCTCGACCTGCGCGAAGAGCGGCGACCGGCTGAGGCAGACCGCAGCCGCCTGCCGCGAGACGCCGTCCTCGGCCACGCGCGAGAGCACGCTCGCGACCCGCGCCACGCCCCCGTCGACGAGGATCGCGTCGGCGACCCGCTGCTCGGTCGGCGAGATGCCGACGCGGTCGACACCCCCGCAACAGCGCGGCGACGACCTCGACAGGAAGCTCGATCGGAACCCTGAGCGCCGCGAGCGCGCGGCGTACCTGTTCGGCCTGCGCGCTCGTCGCGACGCCGGCGAACTTCCCGAGGACGGCCCCCGCACGCCCGCCGATGGGCAGGATCGTGAACCAGTCGGCGCCGTCGAGCCAGGCGATCGAATCCGACGCCTCGAGCAGCACCTGCGCTCGGCGCTGCGACAGGCCGGCGAACCGGGCGACCGCCGCGACCGTCGTCGCTGCGCCCCTGCCGACGAGCTCGCGGGCGATGTTCTGGACGATGGGGCCGACCTCGACGTCACCGGGGCCGAGCAGCGTCGCCCCATGCACGGTCAGCGCCGCGTCGACACCGAGCAGGCGCGCGGCCGTGACGACGCCGGCCGGATCGAACGGAGCGCAGCTCAGGCGGTGCTCGGCGAGCAGCGCCGCGAGCTCGGCGCGCGACCCCGGCGCCGCCTCCAGCAGCAGCCGGGTTGCCGCCCGCGTCGTCGGGATCGCGTGGACCGTGGCGCCGAAGCGCTCCCGCGCGCGCTGCTCGAGCTGCCGGACGCGTTCGCGGGTGTACCCGCTCGCGGCACCCGCCTCGGCGAGCGTCGCAGGACCGGCGCCGTCCCAGCCGAGGCGCCGGGCGAGCGCCTGTCGGTGCCGGGTGGAGGCGAACCCGGCGTGGAGCAGCACGCCGTCGAGCTCCCTCACCAGCGTGTCCCCTCTCACCGTCGACTTCGGCATCCGACTTGCTCCTCCATTAAGTTGACTGATACGATAAACAATATCAGCTTATGGAGACCTTCGGCCACAGCCACCCGCTTCGAGTCCTCGGAATCGGCAATGCCCGCTCGGTGATCTTCCTGCGCTGGGCGTGGCGGCTCCGCGAGCTCGGGCACGACGTGCACGTCGTCAGCGACCGGTTCAGCGCGCGGAGCGAGGAGCTCGCCGGCATCGGCGTCCACGACATCCGCACGCTCGGGCGGCTCAACAACGTCCGCGGCGTCCGGCGGCTCCGCTTCGGCGCCACCATCCGCGCGCTTGCCCGCGAGCTCGAGATCGACGTCGTCCACGGCCACTACCTGCTGCCGTACGGCTTCTGGGCGGCGCTCGCAGGACACCGCCCGCTCGTGATCAGCCCCTGGGGGACGGACATCCTCGTCGAGCCCGGCAAGGGCGGCGAGCGCCTGCGCCGGGCGCGGGCCGCCCTCTCCGCCGCCGACGCGCTCGTCGTCAACTCGGCCGCCAACGCCTCGGCCTGCGTGCGGCTCGGCGTCGACCCCGAGCGCATCGAGCAGGTCGTCTGGTATGCCGATCTCGGCCGCTTCGGCCCCGAGCTGCGCGACGAGCGGTTTCGCGCCGGGCTCGGCTGGCCCGACGACGCGTTCGTCGTCCTCTCGCTCCGCAACTTCCGCCCGGATACGAACGTCGACTGCGTCGTCAGGGGCTTCGAGCGCCTGCTCCGCGCCGAGCCGCGCGCACGGCTCGTGCTCGCCAGCAAGGGCGGTCCTCTGCAGGCGGAGGTCGAGGCGCTCGTCGACGCGCTCGGCCTGCGCAATCACGTCGCCTTCGTCACCGCGCACGAAGCGGAGCTCCCCACCGTCGTCGCCTCCTCCGACGTGCTCGTCGCGATGACGCGCTCCGACTCGACGCCGGCCTCGCTGCTCGAGGCGATGGCCTCCGAACGGCCGGCCGTCTGCGCCGACGCGGCATCGATCGACGAGTGGATCGGCCACGGCGACGGCGGAGCGATCGTGCCGCAGCTCGACGAGGCAGCCCTCGCGGCCGAGCTGCTCGTCCTCGCGCGCGACCCGGAGCTGCGACTGCGCCACGGTCTCCGCAACCGACGCTATGTCGCCGAGCACGTCACCGAGCCCGGCCCTGCGCTCGACGCGCTCTACCGCCGCCTCGTCGGCGCCGAAGCCGTCGTGCCGTCGGTCAGCGCATCGCCGCCAGCTGCGACGCCAGCCGCCGCAGTCGCGGTCGCGCGCCGCTGACCCCGAGCGACGCCCCGGCGAGCAGCGGGTACGCGACGATCAGCGCGGCGGCGCCGAGCGCCGAGGCGTGCAGCCCGCGGCCGACTGCCGTCAGCAGCGCGGCGCCGACCGCGAGGGCGGCGATCCGCTCCCACCGGTACGGAACCGGGAACACACGCTGCGAGAGCGAAGCCATGCCGGCGAACATCGCCGCGTATGCGACGAGCGTCGCCACCGCCGCGCCGAGCATGCCGTAGCGCGGGATCAGGGCCACGTTGAGCGCCGCGTTGACGACCGCGCCTGCCCCGGTCACGAGCCAGTTGGACCCCGTGCGACGCGCACGACCGATGCCGATCGCCACGACGGTGTATCCGGCGTACGCCGTGACGGAGAACGCGAGCGGCGCCACCGCCCGAGCGCTGGGATAGAACGCGGGCTGCGTCAGCAGCCTGACGAGCCACGGTGCGAGCAGCCCGAGGGCGAGCGACGTCCAGCAGCAGACGAAGAACAGCGCCGTGAGCACGTTGCTGTACGTGTGCCTCGCGTGGTCGTCGTCCTCGATCGCGTACGCAAATGCCGGCCAGCCGAGCGAGAAGGCGGTCAACAGCAGGAGCAGCGCGGACGAGAGACGGACGGCGATCGAATAGAGACCCACCTCCCGCGTGCCTCGCAGCTCGGCGAGCAGGAAGCGATCGGAGAAGTTGACGACCCAGAGCCCGAGCGCAGCCGGGACGAGCGGCAGCCCGAAGCGGTTCAGCTCGCGGAGCAGACGCCGGTCGAGCTGCAGTCCGAGCTGCTCGCGGCGGTACGCGAGCAGTGCGAGGTAGACGACGATCGTCCCGGCTGCGTTGCCAAGGACCATCCCCGTCGCACCGCGATGCAGGACGACGACCAGCGTGACGGTGGCCGCGATCGTGATCGCGATGTTGCAGACGCTCGCCAGGACGAAGGCGGCCGCCCGCTGCTCGACGCGGAAGAGCGACGTCAGCTGCTCGTAGTTCATCTGCGCCCAGATGGCGACGAACGCCGCGCGAACGACTCCCGCCCGGCCGCTCGAGCCGAGCAGCTCGAGCGCGATCGGCCTCGCCAGCAGGAGGCCGGCTGCGAGCGCGAGTGTGGCGCTCGCCATCGTGAACCAGAACGACGTCCGCAGGAGCGTGATCCGGCCGCGGTCGTCCTTCGCATCGAAGTAGAAGCGGAAGAACGCAGTCGGCAGCCCGAGCCGGAGAACGACCACGAGCACCGCCCCGAGGGCGACGAGCGTCTCGACCGCCCCGTAGTCGCTCGGCGTCAGCTCGTGCGTGTACAGGGGAAGGAGCACGACGGCCAGCACCCGCGACACGAGCCCGCCCAGGCCGTACAGCGCCGACTGGCCGAAGAGGCTGCGCAGGCGCGGCGGCGCGGTCGTGCGCGATGTGGTCTCGCCGCCCATTCCGAAGTTGACTCAGTTTATAAGGAATGTGGCCGACGGACGAGGGCCGGGCGGGAGACCGCGCTCCCGCCCGCCTCGTTCGTTCGAGCTAGTGCGGCTGTGGGACGACGCGGATGTAGGGCTTCGGCTCTTCCCACTCGCCGAAGATCTCCTTGGCCTCGTCGTTCGAGACGGAGCCGGCGATGATCACCTTGTCGCCCTGCTTCCACTGCGCCGGCGTCGCGACCTTGTGCTTCGCCGTCAGCTGCAGCGAGTCGATGACGCGCAGCACCTCGTCGAAGTTCCGGCCGGTCGTCATCGGATAGACCAGGATCAGCTTCACCTTCTTGTCCGGGCCGATCACGAAGACGTTCCGGACCGTCTGGTTCAGCGCCGGCGTCCGCTCGGCCGGGTCGCCGCTGACGTCGGCGGGCAGCATCCCGTACAGCTTCGAGACGAAGTAGTCCGAGTCGCCGATGATCGGGTAGTTGGGCCGGGTGCCCTGCGTCTCCTCGATGTCGTCGGCCCAGGCCTCGTGCTTGTCGGTCGGGTCGACCGAGAGGCCGATCACCTTGACGCCGCGCTTGTCGAACTCGGGCTTGATCGACGCCATGTAGCCGAGCTCCGTCGTGCAGACCGGCGTGAAGTCCTTCGGGTGGGAGAAGAGGACGGCCCAGGAGTCGCCGATCCAGTCGTGGAAGTCGATCTCCCCTTCCGTCGTCTGCGCCGTGAAGTTCGGCGCCTCGTCACCGAGTGACAATGCCATGCCCAAGCCTCCTAGCTCGTTCGCTTTCCAAAATGAAGTAACGGCAAGTGTAACGGTCTGTCGATTCTCCGCGAAGCCGTTCGTCTCAGACCGATGACAATCGGCCGCCGCTGCGGTCAAATGGGGGAACCCACGAGCTCGGAGGTATGGAGGCGATGACGAAGACCGTCCTGCTGGTCGGCACGAGGAAGGGCCTGTTCCTGCTGGAGAGCGAGGACCGGCGGAGCTGGACCACCCGCGGGCCGCTCTGCGACGCGTGGCCGATCTACAACGCGATCCTCGCCGAGGACGGGACGATCTACGCGGCGGGCGCCTCCGAGTGGCTCGGCTCCTCGGTCTGGCGCAGCAGCGACCTCGGCGAGACGTGGCAGCAGTCGAGCGAGGGCCTCAACTACGAGGGCGTCGACGGGCTGAAGGTGAACAAGATCGGGTCGCTCGCCCACGCCCACGGGAAGCTCTGGGTCGGCGCCGAGTCGGTAGGACTCTTCGAGAGCACCGACGACGGGCAGACGTTCTCGCTCGTCTCCACGCTCGACGGCGCGCCGGGCCGCGAGGTCTGGAACGACCACTCCATGCAGCCGCCCGGGCACCTCGGCCTCTCGGCGATCTGGCCGTACGCGGACAGCCCTGAGCACCTCCGCGTCGTCGTCCAGGGCAACTCGATCTTCGACACCGAGGACGGTGGCGAGACGTGGACGCCGAGCAACAGCGGGCTCCGGCGCGACTGGCCGGCTCCGCCCGACGACCGCGTCGGCTTCTGCGTCCACAAGCTCGCTCCCTCGCCCGACGCCGACCGCTGGTACCAGCAGAACCATGTCGGCACGTGGCGCAGCGACGACGGCGGCTCGAGCTGGACGGAGATCACCGAGGGCCTGCCGTCGGAGTTCGGGTTCGCATGCGCCGCGCATCCGCACGACCGCGAGACCTTCTATACGACCGTCCTCGACGGCGGCCACGGCCGCGTCATGCCCGACGGGCAGCTCCAGGTGTGGCGGACGCGCGACGCGGGCTCGTCGTGGCAGAAGCTGACCAACGGCCTCCCGGGCCCCGACGCGTTCGTCGGCGTGCTGCGCGACGGGATGACGCGCGACGAGCAGGACGACTTCGGCCTCTACTTCGGCACGTCGACCGGCCAGCTCTTCGCGTCGCTCGACGAAGGCGAGAGCTGGTCGGAGGTGTCGGGCTACCTGCCCGCGATCCAGTCCGTCCAGGTGGCGACGCTTGGCTGACGTCCACCTCCCGTCGGTCCTGCGTCCGATCTTCGCCGGGCTGCCGCGCCGCGTCGACGTCGACGCGGCGACGGTGGCCGACGCGATCGCGGAGCTCGACCGTCGCTGGCCGGGACTGCAGGACCGCCTCTGCCATCCGGGTCCGGAGCTGCGCACGCACATCCACGTCTACGTCGACGGCGACCGTGCGCAGCTCGCGACAGCGGTCGGGGAGCGGTCGCGTCTCGACGTCATCGCCGCGATCTCGGGCGGCTGAAAGGCTGCAAGGCTGAAGGCTGCAAGGCTGAAGGCTGCAAACCGATTGCACTGCAATCGGTTTGCAGATCGAGCGTCAGCGGACCGCGACGAGGAGCTCGCGCGCGGCCTGCGCGATCTCGTCCTCGCTCAGCAGCACGAGGTTCGCCGCGTCGCCGAGCGGGATGAACGAGTCCTTGCTCGCGACGCGGCGGATGCGTCCGTCGAATCGCGCGTCGACGAGCGCCGTCACGATCCCCTCCGAGACGCCGCCGGTGCGGCGCGTCTCGTCGACGACGAGCACGTTGCCCGTCGCGTTCGCCTCACGCAGGATGTCCTCGACGGGGAGCGGCGCGAGCCAGCGGAGATCGACGACACGCGTGCTGACCGCCTCCTTCGCGAGCCGGCGAGCGACACGGAGGGACATGCGCAGCCCGTTGCCCCAGGTGAGGATCGTCAGGTCGTCGCCGTCGCCGTACACCCGCGCCGCGCCGAGCGGCGCGTCGCCCGACGCAGCCGCGAGCCAGCGCTCGTCGCCGTCGAGATAGAGGTCGCGCGTGTGGTAGAGCGCGATCGGCTCGAGGTAGACGCACACCGCGCCGTCGACCCGCGCGGCGTCGACACATGCGTGCAGCATCGCCGCCGCGTCGTCGGGCCGCGCAGGCGACGCGATCACGACGCCGGGGATGTCCCGCAGCACGCCGAGCGCGTTGTCGTTGTGGAAGTGGCCGCCGAACCCCTTCTGGTAGCCGTAGCCGGCCACCCGCACGACCATCCCGTTGCGGTACTGGCCCTGGGAGAAGAACTGCAGCGTCGCCGCCTCGCCGCGCAGCTGGTCCTCCGCGTTGTGCAGGTACGCGAGGTACTGGATCTCCGGGATCGGGAGCAGGCCGCTGAGCGACGAGCCGAGCGCGAGGC
>JBEQUF010000310.1:0-15198 GCA_040349295.1 Actinomycetota bacterium
GCGTGCGCGTCCATCTTCCGCGCGAGCTCGAGCCGGAACGGCGTCCGGTCGCAGGCGATGACGCGGCCGGCGCCGGATGCGCGTGCGATGCCGATCGCGAACAGGCCGACCGGGCCGCAGCCGAGGACTGCGACCGTCTTGCCCGCGAGGTCGGCCTCGTGGCTGACGGCGAAGACGGCGTTGCCGAACGGCTCCTGGAGGCTCGCGATGTCGGGCGGCAGCTTGGCGCGGTCGTTCTGCCAGAGCACGCGCTCGGGCACCGCGACGTACTCGGCGAAGGCGCCGTCGCGGTCGACCCCGAGGATCTGCGTCTGCTCGCACATGTGCGCGCGGCCGGTCCGGCAGTGGAAGCAGGCACCGCAGGTGATGTGGCTCTCGGCGGACACGTAGTCGCCGACGGCGGCGTTCCTCACGCTTCGCCCCACGTCGACGATCGTCCCCGCGAACTCGTGCCCGAGCGTGACCGGCGGCTTCAGCCGTCCCTGTGCCCAGGCGTCCCACCGATAGATGTGCAGATCGGTGCCGCAGACGCTCGCGGCCTCGACGGCGACCAGCACCTCGTCGTCGGCCGGCGTCGGCACGGGCACCTCGACCAGGGCGAGCCCCGGTGTGTCGGTCAGCTTCCGCAGTGCGCGCATCGTGTCCATGCGCCGAGGATGCGCCCGGCCCGGCAGCCGGACATCGGGGATTTCGCGGTGCCTAGACCGTGGTTGCCGCGACGATCAGCGCCGGGACGACGAGCGAGAGGGCGACGGCGCCGAGCGCCCGGGCGAGGCTCCAGCCGTGCACGGCGCGGACGCCGACCACGAGGAGCAGCAGGCTCCACGCGACGAAGCCGAGGAAGATCCCGCCGAAGATCGTGTCGCCGCGGCCGTAGTCGTCGCCGCCCGTGCGGAAGAGATCCGTCCCGTAGATCGCGATCCGAACGGGCCAGAAGGCGATCGTCGCGAGCGCGAGCGGCGCCGAGGCGAGCGAGACGACCTGGCGTGCGCGCCGGTAGCTGCCGAGGCTGCCGAGTCGGCGCGAGGCGTAGAAGAGGAGCCCGCCGCCGAGCCACGTGACGGCGATCGCGTAGAGGACGCCGGTGATGAACGCGAGGACCGGGATGAGGATCGTCGAGACGGATCCGTCGTTCAGCATGCGGCGGAACGTCGGCGACGCGAGCACCGTGCCGATGCCGGCGAGGCAGACGACGGCGAAGACCGGCTCCTGCCGCGCCTCCGCGTCTTCCGGCGACTCGTCGCGCAGCGCGACGAACACCGGGCGCGGCGCGACGAGCACGAGCGGGGCGCGCTTCCACCAGTTCACGCGAGGAGAGTAGCCTCCGCCTCGTGGACGACTTGACGGCACAGGTGGCGGCCGCGGCGCCGTTCACGACGCGGCTCGGCATGGTGTTCACGCAGGCGTCGCCGCAGGAGGTGCGGGCGCAGCTCGCGTGGGACGAGTCGCTGTGCACGGCCGGCGGTGCGATGCACGGCGGCGCGCTGATGGCGCTCGCCGACAACTGCGGCGGCTTCTGCGCGTTCCTCAACCTGCCCGACGGCGCCGGCGGCACGGCGACGATCGAGTCGAAGACCAACTTCTTCGCCGCCGTCCGCGGCGGCCACGTCTCGGCCGTCTCCCGCCCGCTCCACGTCGGCAGGCGGACGATCGTCGTCGACACCGAGCTCTACGACGACGACGCGCGTCTCGTCGCCCGCGTCACGCAGACGCAAGCGGTGCTCTAGGTGCAAACCGTTTGCAGGGCAAACGGTTTGCCGTTCTACGCCAGCGTCCGCCGGACGGCGTCCTGCCACCCGGCGTAGAGCGTCTCCGCGTGGTCGCGGGACATCCGCGGCTCGAAGCGCGCCGCGGCCGGTGAGGCGCGGCGGACGCCGAGCGCGAGGAGCGCGGCGCCGAGCGCGGTCTGCTCCGGCTCGCGAACCGTCTCGACGGGGACGCCGAGGATGTCCGCCTGGAACTGCATCAGCCAGCGGTTGCGCGTCATGCCGCCGTCGGCGCGCAGCAGCTCGACCGGCGGCATCGTCTCGAGGACGTCGCGCACCTGGTACGCCGTCGCCTCGAGCGCCGCGCGCGCAAAGTGCGCGTGCGTCGTCCCGCGCGTCAAGCCGGTCACGAGCCCGCGCGCGTCGCTCCGCCAATGCGGCGAGCCGAGCCCCGTGAGCGCCGGCACGAAGTAGACGCCGCCGTTGTCGGGCACCGACATCGCGAGCTCCTCCGTCATGTGCGCGTCGTCGACGATCGTCAGCCCGTCGCGCAGCCACTGCACCGCGGCACCCGTGACGAACACCGCGCCCTCGAGCGCGCGCCGCGGCGCCTCGCCCGGCAGCCGCGCCGCCGCCGTCCGCAACACGCCACGCCCTGGGTCGTCCTCGGTCTCGACGAGGACGAACGAGCCCGTCCCGTACGTCGCCTTCGCCGCACCGCCGGCGGCGAAGAGCGCCGCCTGCTGGTCGCCGGCGATGCCGTGGATCCGGGCACCGAAGTCGGAGCCCGACGGACGGATCTCCGGCAACACCTCACGCGGCACGCCGAACAGCTCGAGCAGCTCGTCGTCCCAGTCGAGCGTCTCGAGCGAGCAGAGGAGCGTGCGCGACGCGTTCGTCTCGTCGGTCGCGTGCACCTCGCCGCGCGTCAGCTTCCACACGAGCCACGTGTCGACCGTGCCGAACAGCAGGTCGCCGTCATGGCGTTGCAGGAGCCATTCGAGCTTCGTCGCGCTGAAGTACGGATCGGGGACGAGCCCGGTCTTCGCGCGGATCAGGTCTGCATCGAGCTCCTTGCACCGATCGGCCGTGCGCCGGTCCTGCCACACGATCGCCGGCGCGACCGGCTCGCCGGTCGCGCGGTCCCAGAGCACCGTCGTCTCGCGCTGATTCGTGATCGCGAGCGCGTCGACCTCGACGCCGTCCATGATCCGCTCGACGCTCGCCCAGATCTCGTTCGGGTCGTGCTCGACCCAGCCCGGCTGCGGGAAGTGCTGCGGCAGCTCGACGTACCGCCGCTCGAGCACGTTCAGCTCGTCGTCCACGACGAGCCCGGTCGTGCCGGTCGTCCCCTGGTCGATGGCGAGGATCACAGCTGCCCGAAACTACCGATGTCGGCGCTCGGCGGCAGAGCGATGGGATCCGCATGCGCGCGCTCGCACTGTTTGCCGTGCTCGCCCTCGCCGCCGCCTGCGGCGGTGCCACCCCCCATCCGGAGCTGCAACGCGAGCTGGACGCGCTCGTCGCCGCGCACGTCGCGCCGGGCGTGACGGCCTACGTCAGCGGCCCGCGCGTCACCTGGAGCGGCGCCGCCGGCCTTGCCGACGTCGCGACGAAGGAGCCGATGAAGCCCGACGCGCGACTCCGCCTCGAGAGCGTGAGCAAGCTCTGGACGGCGGTCGTCGTCGTCGCGCTCGCGCAAGAGCACAAGCTCTCGCTCGACGACACGCTCGGCAAGTGGTGGCCGTCGTTCTTCACCGGCGACAAGGCGGCGATCACGATCCGCGAGCTCCTCGACCACACGAGCGGACTGCTCGACAACAACGACCTCTCGCAGAACGCGGAGCACTGGCTCGGGCAGACGCACGACCCGTGGCTGCGCGTGCAGCTGCTCGCGCTCGGCCGGAGCCTGACGAAGAACCCGTCGTACGTCTACGACGACCTGATCGAGATCAAGTGGGCCGCCGACCTGCCGCTGCTCTTCCCGCCCGGGACGAACTGGCACTACTCGAACATCGGCTACAAGATCGCGGGCCGCATCGCCGAGAAGGCGAGCGGCGAGAGCCTGGCCGCGCTCTATCAGCGCATCATCATCGACCCGCTGCACCTGAAGAGCGCCGTGTACGCACCGAGCGGGCCGATCCCCGGCGAGCATCCGCTCGGCTACGCGATGGACGGCAAGAAGGCCGTGGAGGCGTCGAACGTCGGCGAAGGCGCGCTCGGCCCCGAGGGCGGCATCGTCAGCGACGCGAAGGACGAGGCGACGTTCCTGCGCGCCGTCGTGCGCGGCGAGCTCGTGCCGACGACCGACCTCCTGCACACCTCGGCGGCCAGCGGCTCCTACGCGCTCGGCGTCGGCATCAGGCCGACGCGCTGCGGCAACGCGTACACGCACAACGGCGGCGGCCCTGCCTGGGCGTCGACGGTCGCGGTCTCGGCGGACGGGAAGCGCGTCGCGGTGCTGCTGCTCAACGGGCGCAACAGCGCCGAGGACCCGACCTACGCAGCGGCCCTCTTGAGGCTTCTCTGCCGCGCCTGAGGCCGTTCGGCTTCGAAGATCTCGCGCAGGAAGCGCCCCGTCCAGCTCTCCTCGACCTCCGCCACGTCCTCCGGCGTGCCGACGGCGACGATCTCGCCGCCCGCCTCGCCGCCTTCCGGCCCTAGGTCGATCAGCCAGTCGGCCTGCTTGATCACGTCGAGGTTGTGCTCGATGACGATCATCGTGTTGCCGCCGTCGACGAGCCGCTGCAGCGTCTCGAGCAGCTTCTCGATGTCGGCGAAGTGGAGCCCGGTCGTCGGCTCGTCGAGGATGTACAGCGTCTTGCCGGTCGCGACCTTCGACAGCTCTGCAGCGAGCTTCACGCGCTGCGCCTCGCCGCCGGACAGCGTCGTCGCCGGCTGGCCGAGCTTGATGTAGTCGAGCCCGACGTCGTGCAGGGTCTGCAGCCGCCGCCGGATCTTCGGGATCTTCGCGAAGAACTCGAGCGCCTCCTCGACCGACATGTCGAGCACCTCGGCGATGTTCTTGCCCTTGAAGCGCACCTCGAGCGTCTCACGGTTGTAGCGCGCGCCCTTGCACGTCTCGCACGGGACGTAGACGTCGGGCAGGAAGTGCATCTCGATCTTGATCTGGCCGTCGCCCTTGCACGTCTCGCAGCGGCCGCCCATGACGTTGAACGAGAAGCGTCCCGGCTTGTAGCCGCGCACCTTCGCCTCCGGCGTCAGCGAGTAGAGCTCGCGGATGTGCGTGAAGAGATCGGTGTACGTGGCCGGGTTCGACCGCGGCGTGCGGCCGATCGGCTTCTGGTCGATGTCGATCACCTTGTCGAAGACGTCGACGCCGTCGACGCCGCCGTGCTTGCCCGGCTTCGTCCGGGCGCGGTTGAGCCGGTTGGCGAGCGACTTGAAGACGATCTCGTTCACGAGCGTCGACTTGCCGGAGCCGGAGACGCCGGTGACGCAGATGAACTTGCCGACCGGGAAGTCGACGTCGATCCCCTTCAGGTTGTGCTCGCTCGCGTCGCGGATCGTGAACACGCCGCGATCCTCGTCGCGCCGCGGCGGCACCGCGATCGCGCGCGAGCCGCTGAGGAACTGGCCGGTGACGGACTTCTTGTTGCGCGACACCTTCGCCGCCGGGCCCTCCGCGATGACGACGCCGCCGTGGACGCCGGCACCCGGCCCCATGTCGACGAGCCAGTCGCTGCGGCGCATCATCTCCTCGTCGTGCTCGACCACGACGACGGTGTTCCCGATGTCCCGTAGCCGTTCCAACGTCGCGATCAGCCGCGCGTTGTCGCGCTGGTGCAGGCCGATCGACGGCTCGTCGAGGATGTAGAGGACGCCGACGAGCTGCGAGCCGATCTGGGTCGCGAGCCGCAGCCGTTGCGCCTCGCCGCCGGACAGCGTCGCCGCGGCGCGGTCGAGCGTCAGGTAGCCGACACCGACGTCGTCGAGGAACGTGAGCCGTTCGCGGATCTCCTTGAGGATCCGCTGGCCGATCAGCTGCTCTGTCTCCGTCAGGTCGAGCGCGTCGACGAACTGGAGCGCGCGCGAGACCGACATCTGCGTGAACGTGTGGATCGAGATGTCGCCGACCGTGACCGCGAGCACCTCCGGCTTCAGACGCGCGCCCTTGCACACCGGGCACGGCCGCAGCGACATGTACTCCTCGATCCGCTCGCGCTGCTGCGACGAGTCCGTCTCGCGGTAGCGACGCTCGAGCGAGGCGACGATGCCGTCGAACGCGAGCATGTACTGGCGCTTCCGCCCCATCGTGTTGCGGTACTGGACGTAGATGCGCTCGCCCTCGGTGCCATAGAGGAAGTAGTGCTGCTCCTCTTCGCTCAGGTCTTCCCACGGCTTCGAGGTGTCGATCTCGTAGCGGTCGGCGATCGCCCGGCTGACCGCCTCGTAGAAGCCGGACGAGCCGCCGAGCGACCACGGCACGAGCGCGCCGTCGTCGATCGAGAGCGACGGATCCGGCACGAGCAGGTCCGGGTCGATCTCTTGTTGCGATCCCAGTCCCGTGCACCTCGGGCAAGCACCGTGCGGCGCGTTGAACGAGAAGATGCGCGGCTGCAGCTCGGCGAGGGAGACGCCGTGGTCGGGGCAGGCGAAGTTCTGCGAGAAGAGCAGCTCCTCGCCGTCGATGACGTGGATGCCGACGAGGCCCTCGGCGAGCGACGTCGCCGTCTCGATCGACTGCCAGAGGCGCGTGCGCAGATCCGGCTTCATGATCAGCCGGTCGACGACGACCTCGATCGTGTGCTTGAACTTCTTGTCGAGCGCCGGCGTCCCATCCTCGAGCAGGAACTCCTCGCCGTCGACGCGCACCCGGGTGAAGCCCTCGGTGCGAAGCTCCTCGAAGACGTCCTTGTACTCGCCCTTGCGGTCGCGGACGACCGGCGCGTTGACGGTGAAGCGCGTCCCCTCGGGCAGCGCGAGCACCTGGTCGACGATCGCCTCGATCGACTGGCCGGAGATCGGCTTGCCGCAGATCGGGCAATGCGGCCGGCCGACGCGCGCGAAGAGCAGGCGGAGGTAGTCGTAGATCTCGGTCACCGTGCCGACCGTCGAGCGCGGGTTGCGCGAGGTCGTCTTCTGGTCGATCGAGATGGCCGGGCTGAGGCCGTCGATGTGGTCGACGTCCGGCTTCTCCATCATCTGTAGGAACTGGCGCGCGTACGCGGAGAGCGACTCGACGTAGCGGCGCTGGCCCTCGGCGTAGATCGTGTCGAAGGCAAGGGACGACTTGCCGGACCCGGAGAGGCCGGTGATGCAGATGAGGCGGTTCCGCGGCAGCCGGACGGTGATGTCCTTCAGGTTGTGCTCGCGGGCGCCGTGGACAACGAGCTCGTCGGCTGCCATGCGAGAGCCATTGTACCGGGGAGAACGTACGTTCGTCTAGCGCGAGACGCGATGCGGCAGGAGCGACCACGAGGCGGTGTTCCGCTTCGACGGGAAGATGTCGCGCCAATCCTTGATCACGAGCCACGAGCCGGCGACGACCCCCGCGTCGAACCGCTTCGTCAGCTCCCAGTGGTCGGTGAGGCCGAAGGCGGCGAGCAGGCAGAGCGCGGCGAGGCCGAGCGCGACCTCGTGGATGCGGATGCCGAGGACGTAGACCCTCGGACCGAGCTCGTGGCGTTCCAACCGCAGCACGGGCGCCACGGTAGGGCAGCTCTATGAGAGCGGTATGAGGCGGTCGACGAGCGCCTTCGGCACGCAGTCGATCTCGAGGTCGCCGGCCGCGACCGTGCCGTAGCCGAGCAGCCGCCCGAGCAGCGAGTGGTCGACCTCGACCGCCGACACCTTGGCGAGCCGCACCGACGCTTCGCGCCGCCTGACGATCCCGTGCTCGACGACGAGCGTCTCGGAGGTGAGCACGACGTGCGTCCGGTCCCACCGGAGCACCGCCGCGAGGGCGTAGCCGGCGGCCGCGACGAGGAGCACGCCGCCCGGAACCGAGGCCGGCCAGCCGAGCTCGAATCCGCCGACGCCGATCGCCGCGAGCAGCAGCGCGCGGGCGAACGGCCGCACGAGGACGATGCCGTGCCGTCTCCGGTCGACGAGAACGCGCTCCTCCATGAGATTGCGCCGTTCGACGGGTGGGCAACAATTCCCCCCGATGAGCTCGACCGCCCGCCGCGCCGCCGTCGCCACCCTCGTCGTCCTCGGCGTCGTCGTGGCGGCGCTCGCGCTCTGGAAGATCAAGGTGGTGATCGCCCTGCTCTTCTCGGGGATCATCGTCGCGGCGGCGATGCGGCCGAGCGTCGAATGGCTCGAGCGGAGGGCGCGGATCCCGCGCCCGGCCGGCGTGCTCCTCCACTACCTCGCACTGATCGGACTCGTCGCGCTCGCGCTCGCGTTCCTCGTGCCGCGCGCGATCGACCAGGTGCAGCAGGCGACGAACGGCAGCACGCTCCACCAGGCCGCGGCCCACTCGACCGGCATCAAGCACCAGATCCTGACGAGCCTCGACAAGCGGCTGAAGCGCCTGCCGTCCGGCTCGAAGCTCATCCATCCCGCGGTCGAGGTGACGAAGACGGCGTTCGAGGCGCTCGTCGGCCTCTTCTTCCTGTTCGCCGTCGGCGCCTACTGGATCTTCGAGCGCGACCGGACGATCGCGCTCGTGCAGTCGATGGCGCCCCGACAGCACCGGCGCGTCATCCGGGACACGTGGGTGCTGATCGACCAGAAGCTCGGCTCGTTCGTGCGCGGGGAGCTGATCCTCGTCGTCTTCGTCGCGGTGCTGCTCTCGATCGGCTTCTTCGCGATCGGTCTGCCGTACTGGCTGCTGATCGGCTCGTTCGCGGGCCTCGTCGAGCTCGTGCCCGTGATCGGACCGCTCGCCGCCGGCGCGCTCGCAATCGGCGTCGGTGCGACGCAGAGCTGGCACATGGCCCTCTTCGCGGGCCTGATCGTGCTCGGCGTGCGCCAGCTCGAGGACTACGTCGTCGTGCCGAAGGTGCTCGGCCACGCGACCGGGCTGTCGCCGCTCGTCGTGCTCTTCTCCGTGACGGCGATCGGCATCCTGCTCGGCGGCGCCTACGTCCTGCTCGCGATCCCGATCGCGGCCGTCCTCGCCACCCTCCTCGACGTCGTCGTCCGCGACGTCGACCCGGCCGACCAGGAGGTCCCGCCGATCCTCTTCGCAGGCGGTCGCGAGGAGTAGCTCCAATCGGTTTGCAGCTCAGCTGCAAACCGATTGCTGCAGTGCCACAGCGAAGGCCTCGAACGTCTCGTCGTTGAAGAGGACGAAGCGGATCAGGTCGAACGCTGCCTCCTGCTCGCGGGCGGAGGCGACGGCGATCGGCGCCGCCAGCTCCGGCGGAAAGCCGTAGATCCCGCACGAGACGGCCGGGAACGCCACCGTCCGGGCGCCCAGCTCGCGGGCCACCTCGAGCGACCGGCGATGACACGACGCGAGCAGCTCGCGCTCGCCCCGGCCGCCGCCGTGCCAGACCGGGCCGACGGTGTGGATCACCCAGGTCGCGTCGAGCCGGCCGGCGGTGGTCGCCTTCGCGTCACCGGTCGCGCAGCCGCCGAGCGCCCGCGACTCCTCGAGGATTGCCGGGCCGCCCGCGCGGTGGATCGCGCCGTCGACGCCGCCGCCGCCGAGGAGGTGCGGCGCGGCCGCGTTCACGATCGCGTCGACGCGCTGCTCGGTGATGTCGCCGCGGAGGGCGTCGATCACGCCTTGCGCCAGCGGCCGAACACGAGGCCGCCGAGGGTGAAGCCGAGCCCGAACGTGCCGACGGCGAAGCCGCCGATCGCGATCGCCTTGCGCGTCGTCGAGAGCCGCTGCCAGCGGCCGAGCGCCTCTTCCTCCTCCTCGGTCAGCGACTCGCCGCGCCGCTGCTTGCGCAGCGCACCGCCGGCGCGCAGCCCGAGGTACAGGTCGTCGAAGATCTCCGCGGAGTCGTCGGCCATCGCGTTCATCCCGAATCTATAGCCTCATTCGGTCGTGTCTGCCCGCATCCTCCACGTATCCGATCTCCACACGGGTACACGCGAGGAGCCGGAGGTCGAGGCGGCGCTCCGGAGCCTGGCCGGGCGGATCGGCGCGGATCTGATCGTCGCCTCGGGCGACCTGACCCATCGCGGCACCCGGGCGCAGCACGAGCGGGCGCACCGGTTCCTCACCTCGTTCGGGCCGCCGGTGCTCACCGTGCCCGGCAACCACGACATGCCGTACACCTTCCCGAAGCGGTTCACGGACACCTACGGCGAGTTCGTGCGGCTCTGGGGCACCGTGGAGCAGACGCATTCGACCCCCGCGCTGCACGTGCTCGGGCTCAACTCCTCGCGCCGGTTCCGGCAGCAGGGCGGCGCGCTGCACCGCGCGCAGCTCGAGGACGCCGCACGTCGCCTCGGGTCGGCGCCGGACACCGCCTACCGGATCGTCGTCCTGCACCACCACATGCTCGGAGCGCCCTGGCGCGCGGCCCGCAAGCGTCCGGTCTCGCATCGGAACGACGTCCTCCGCTCGCTCGTCGACGCCGGGGCCGAGCTGATCCTGGCCGGCCACATCCACCAGGGCGCAGTCAGCGAGCGGCACGAGTTCGAGGTCGTCGAGGGCGACGTCCGTGCCGCGGTCGTCTCGATCGCGCCCGGCCTCGGCCAGCCCCGCCCGCACCGGCTCGGCGAGGCCCGGGGACTGCACGTCTACGACGTCGGCGAGCGGACGCTCACCGTCGACACCTTCATCTGGCGCGGCGGCGACTGGGGGCTGACGGCGCGCAGGACGTTCCCGCGCGGGCTCGACCCGCTCGCCGTTACGCCCTGAGCCCGCGCCCGTTGCGCCGGCGGTAGCCGTAGAGGATCAGCATCGAGCCGAGCACGGCGGCGATAATCCCGGCGGCATGCCCGAACAGCAGGCCGAAGACGAGGTTGCCGAGGAGCGACCCCGCGAGGCCGAGCAGGATCGTCATCCAGATGCTCATCGGATCCGGCCCCGGCAGCGCGAGGCGGGCGAGCGATCCGACGATCAGGCCGGTCAGCAGGATCGAGATGATGAAGAACAGCACCGTTCTCTCCTTCCTAGCTCCGCAGGCGTTCGAGCAGCCGCCGGCGCGCGGTCTCGTACTCGGCGTCCTCGAGGACGCCGTTGTCGTGCAGCTCCTCGAGCAGCCCGAGGTAGTGCGCCGGATTGTCCGTCGGGTCGTCGCCCTGACGGCCGGCGGGCGCCGCCGGCGTCGGCTGGACGACCGGGGACGTGAACGGGTTGCCGAGCGCGTCGGGATCGATGCCGGCCCGCTGCAGCCGCTCGCGGTACTCCGGCACGCCGACGCCGCGCTCGGGGAACCGGTACGCGTCCGGCCCCCAGAGCGGCCGCTTCTGCACGAACTTCCGGTAGAGCCCGACGAGCACGACGGCGGCGAGGAAGCCGCCGATCGCCACCCACGACGGGTCGCGCCCCGCGATCGCGAGCGCGATCGCGCCGCCGATCACCGTCCCGGCCAGTCCGATCGCCGTCGTCAGCCAGAGCGGCATCGGGTCGGGGCCCGGCAGCGCGAAGCGGGCCAGCATCCCCGTGAAGAGGCCGGTGATGATCGCGGAGACGAAAAGGCCTGCCATCCCGACGGAGCGTAATGATCGTGACGTGCCCATGACGACTCCGCGTGCTCCGTTTTTGCACGGATTCCGCCTCGCCGGCCGGCCGGCCGGGGACTACACGGACGAGCTGCCCGCACTGCGGGCGATCGAGCGCGTCGAGCTCGACCCGCGCGTCACCTGCTTCGTCGGCGAGAACGGCAGCGGCAAGTCGACGCTCGTCGAGGCGCTCGCGGGCGCTCTGAGGCTGAACCGGGAGGGCGGCGGCCGGACGTACCAGCACGCGTTCTCGACCCGGGCGACGCACTCGCGGCTGCACCGACGCATCGAGCTCGACTGGGCCGGCCTCCCGCCGCGCAACTCGTTCTTCCTCCGCGCCGAGACGATGTTCAACGTCGCCACCCACGCGTCGGACGGCATGCGCGCCGTCTACGACCGCCCCCTCCACGAGCAGTCCCACGGGGAGTCGTTCATCGACGTCGTCGTGAACCGGCTCGCGCCGAACGGCCTCTACCTGCTCGACGAGCCGGAGGCAGCGCTGTCGTTGCGCGGCCAGCTCGCGCTGATGCAGCGGATGCACGACCTGCTCGAGGCCGACTGCCAGTTCGTCCTCGCCACGCACTCCCCCGTGCTCGTCGGCTTCCCCGGCGCGCGCATCCTCCTGCTCGACGACGACGGCCTGCGCGAGGTCGGCTACGACGAGACGCCGCAGGTCGAGCTGACCCGGGCCTTCCTCGAGGCTCCCGAGCGCTTCCTGCGGGAGCTGCTCGCGTGATCCGCTCCGTCGAGCTCGAGCCGGTGGGGAGCGAGGCCTACCCGTTCTCGATCCCCGCGATCCGGGCACTCCGCAGGCTCGAGCTCGATCCGCACGTCACGCTCCTCACCGGCGAGAACGGAAGCGGCAAGTCGACGCTCGTCGAGGCGATCGCGATCGCCGCCGGCTTCAACCCGGAGGGCGGCAGCGCCGACATGCGCCACGTCACGGCCGCGTCGCACTCGGAGCTGCACGCGCACGTCCGGCTCGTTCGCGACGCGCGGCCGCAGCACGACGGGTTCTTCCTCCGGGCCGAAAGCTTCTACAACGTCGCGACGCACGTCGAGGAGCTCGGCGTCTCGGGCTACGGCGACGTCCCGCTCCATGCGCAGTCGCACGGCGAGTCCTTCCTCTCCCTCGTGCTCGAGCGCTTCCGCCCGAATGGCTTCTACGTCCTGGACGAGCCCGAGGCGGCGCTGTCGGTGCGCGGCGTGCTGGCGCTGATCCGGCGGCTGCACGAGCTCGTCGAGGCGGGTGCGCAGTTCCTCGTCTCGACGCATTCGCCGATCCTGCTCGCCTACCCGGGCGCCAGGATCTACGCCCTCGACGAGCACGGGATCGCCGAGACGGCGTGGGAGGACACCGAGGTCGTCGACCTGACGCGGTCGTTCCTCGCCGACCGCCACCGCTTCCTGCACTACCTGTTCGCCGAGCCCGCCTAGAGGTAGCGACAGGTGCAGCTCGACTTCGGCTGGTGACAGACGCGGCATTCGCCGACGCGCCAGACGAGGCGCCGCTTCCGCATCGCCATCATGAACATGCCGAGGACGGCGAAGGATGCGGCGGCCGGGTCGAGATGCACGAGCATGCAGTCACCATGCCCGCGCCCCGAGGGCGACGCATCGTGAGTTTTCCGCAGGTCGACCTAGGCGTTTGCCGAAACGTGGATCCGGGCGAGGCTGCCGGTGCGCTCACGTGGGGCCGCCGTCGTCTCGAGCTCGCCGACGAGGCGCCAGGTTGCGGCGGCGATCTCGTCGACCGCCCGCTCGAAGGCCTGCTCGTTCGCCTTGGACGGCTTGCGGTAGCCGCTCACCTTCCGCACGAACTGCAGGGCGGCGGCGCGGGCCTCGTCCTCGGTCGCGGCGGGCTCGATGTTGTGCAGGGGGACGATCGAACGACACATCAGGCCTTGACCTCCTCGTATGCCTGCAGCTCGCGCCGCAGGTCCTTGACCTCGTCGCGCAGCTTCGCTGCGTACTCGAAGCGCAGCTCCTCGGCGGCGACGTACATCTCCTCCTCGAGCGTGATCACGAGCTTCTCGAGCTCCTCGCGGGACATGCCCTCGACCTTCGCAGCACCCCGGCGCCGGCGGGCCGGCACGTGGGGCGCCTCGAGCTGGAGCAGCTCGGCGATGTCGCTGACGCCCTTCGTCACCGTCTGCGGCACGATGCCGTGCTCCTCGTTGTAGGCGATCTGGATCGCGCGGCGGCGGTTCGTCTCGTCGAGCGCCTCCTTGATCGCCTCGGTCTGCTTGTCGGCGTACATCAGGACGCGGCCGTTCACGTTGCGGGCGGCACGGCCGATCGTCTGGATGAGCGACGTGCGGCCGCGGAGGAAGCCCTCCTTGTCCGCGTCGAGGATCGCGACGAGCGACACCTCCGGCAGGTCGAGGCCCTCGCGCAGGAGGTTGACGCCGACGAGGACGTCGTACTCGCCGAGCCGCAGCTCGCGGATGATCTGGATCCGCTCGAGCGTGTCGATCTCGGAGTGCAGGTAGCGCGCCTTGACGCCCGACTCGAGCAGGTAGTCGGTCAGGTCCTCGGCCATCTTCTTCGTCAGCGTCGTGACGAGCGTGCGCTCGCCGGCCTGCTCGCGCTTGCGGATCTCGCCGAGCAGGTCGTCGATCTGGTTCTTCGTCGGGCGCAGCTCGACCTCGGGGTCGACGAGGCCGGTCGGCCGGATCAGCTGCTCCGCGATGCGCTTCGAGTTCCGCAGCTCGAACGAGCCGGGCGTCGCCGACACGAACACCACCTGGTGCACCTTTGCCTGGAACTCGTCGAAGCGAAGCGGCCGGTTGTCGAGCGCGCTCGGCAGGCGGAAGCCGAAGTCGACGAGCGTCTGCTTGCGCGAGCGGTCGCCCTCGTACATGCCGCCGATCTGCGGCACCGTCTGGTGCGACTCGTCGATGAAGACGACGAAGTCCTTCGGGAAGTAGTCGAGCAGCGTGTGCGGCGCGGAGCCCGGCGGCCGGCCGTCGAGGATGCGCGAGTAGTTCTCGATCCCGTTGCAGAAGCCGAGCTCCCGCATCATCTCGACGTCGTACTCGGTGCGCTGGCGGATGCGGTGCGCCTCGAGCATCTTGCCCTCGGCCTCGAACTGCTTGACCTGCTCCTCGAGCTCGTGGCGGATCTCGTCGACGGCGCGCTCGATCGTCGGCTTCGACGTCACGTACTGCGTCGCCGGGAAGACGGTGATCTGCTCGTACTTCGACAGCACCTCGCCGGTGAGCGGGTCGAAGTGCGTGATCGCCTCGACGAGGTCGCCGAAGAACGAGATGCGGTACGCGGTCTCGCTGTACGCCGGCTGCACCTCGACGACGTCGCCCTTGACGCGGAAGCGCCCGCGGCCGAGCAGCGTGTCGTTGCGCACGTACTGGATGTCGATCAGCTTGCGGAGCATCAGATCGCGGTCGTGCTCCTGGCCGACCTCGAGGTAGACGACGCGTTCCTTGTACTCCTCCGGCGAGCCGAGGCCGTAGATGCACGACACCGACGCGACGACGATCACGTCGTTCCGCGACAGCAGGTTCGACGACGCGCTGTGCCGGAGCCGGTCGATGTCGTCGTTCCGCGAGGAGTCCTTCTCGATGTAGAGGTCGGCCTGCGGGACGTACGCCTCGGGCTGGTAGTAGTCGTAGTAGGAGACGAAGTACTCGACCGCGTTCTGCGGGAAGAACTCGCGGAACTCGTTGCAGAGCTGCGCGGCGAGCGTCTTGTTGTGCGCGATCACGAGCGCCGGCCGGCCGACCTTTTCGATCGTCCACGCCATCGTCGCCGTCTTGCCGGTGCCGGTCGCGCCGATCAACGTCTGGTAGCGCTCGCCGGCTTCGATCCCCGCCGCGAGCAGCTCGATCGCCTTCGGCTGGTCGCCGGTCGGGCGGTAGTCGGACGATGTTTTCAG
>JBEQUF010000061.1:0-2999 GCA_040349295.1 Actinomycetota bacterium
GCCGGGATCCCAGTGCATGCCGGCGACGTGGTTCGCGTCGGTGCCCGGCACCTGGTCGTGACCGATGACGTGCTCGCGGTCGAGCGGGATGTGGAAGCGGTCGGCCTCGTAGCGGATCAGCTTCGACAGCGAGCTGTAGATCGCGTCCGTGGGCCAGCTCGGGTCGAGGGCGTAGCCCTCGTTCTCGATCCCGATCGAATGCGTGTTGACGTACCAGTTGCCGGCCTGCCACGCGACGTCCTACGTCGTCACGAGCTGCGTGACGTGCCCGTCGGCCGCACGCGTGACGTAATGCGCGCTCACGTACGCGAGCGGGTTCTGGAACTCCTGCAGCGTCGAGTCGTAGCTCGACTCCGTGTCGTGCACGACGACGTAGCGGATCGCGAGTCCGTCCTCGGGGCGGTTCGCGAGGTCGTAGTTGCCGTAGTCGCCGGAATCGCTGCTGTTCTGGGCGTACGCCGCCGGTACGAAGTCGCACTGCAAGGCCGGCGGGCACTCGACGCCGCTGTCGTGGCGGCCGTGGACCGGCCGATCGCCGGGTGGATGCGGACGCTCTGCGCGCCCGCCCGGCTTTCCGGACGGCGGCGGCGCCGCCGCAGCCGCCGCGACGCACGCAAGTGCTGCGGCGACGACCGCAGCAACGAGAACCAGTTTCATCGGGACCCCCTCCGTTGCTCGGAGGAGGGCTACCCGCGGTCAGCGACCTTCGAACCTCGGCGGACGCTTCTCGACGAACGCGTTCAGCCCCTCGGTCGCGTCCTCGGACGCCCGCGCGAGGTAGAACGCGCGCCGTTCGAACTCGACGCCGACGGCGAGCGGCGCCTCGAACGCCTTGTCGACCGCCTCCTTCGCAAGCCGCACCGCGACCGGCGACTTGGCCGCGATCGCGTGCGCCACGCGCGTCGCCTCGGTGAGCCACGCCTCCCGCGCCACGACGCGCGCGACCAGCCCGAAGTCGAGCGCCTCGCGCGCGGACAGCATGCGCCCGGTGAGGATCATGTCCATCGCGACGGCCTTGCCCACCGCACGTGTCAGCCGCTGCGTGCCGCCGGCGCCGGGCAGGACGCCGAGGTTGATCTCCGGCTGGCCGAACTTCGCGGACTCGCTCGCGACGATCAGGTCGCACAGCATCGCGAGCTCGCACCCGCCGCCGAGGCAGAAGCCCGAGACCGCCGCGACGAGCGGCGTCCGGACGGCGCGGATCGCGTCCCACGCGTCGATGCGGCGGTTCTGGTAGAGCGAGATCGGCGTTCCCGACGCGAGCTCGGCGATGTCGGCGCCGGCCGCGAACGCCCGCTCGTTCCCGGCGACGACGATCGCCCGCGCCTCCGCGTCGTCGTCGAGGTCCCGCAGAGCGGCGACGAGCTCGCCCATCAGCTCGCCGGAGAGGGCGTTCAGCTGCTTGGGCCGGTTGAGTCGGACGACGGCGACATGGCCGTCGCGCTCGACGAGGACGTTAGGCTCCTCCACGTGTACGACGAGTTTACGAGCCTCGCGTTCGACCGGCCCGCCGAGCACGTCCTGCGCCTCACGCTCAGCACGCCCGGGAAGCTCAACGCCGTCGGACACGAGGCGCACGCGCAGCTCGCCGAGGTCTGGCGGACGATCGACAAGGACGACGCGACGCGCGTCGTCGTCGTCCGCGGCGCCGACGGCGCGTTCAGCTCCGGCGGCGACCTCGCGCTCGTCGAGGACATCGCACACGACTGGGCGACACGCGTGCGCGTCTTTCACGAGGCGCGCGACCTCGTCCACAACATCGTCGACTGCTCGAAGCCGATCGTGGCGGCGATCGACGGACCGGCGGTCGGCGCCGGCCTCGCGGTCGCGCTGCTCGCCGACATCTCGATCGCGGCGCCGAGCGCCCGGATCGTCGACGGGCACACGCGGCTCGGCGTCGCGGCGGGCGATCATGCGGTGCTCGTGTGGCCGCTCCTCTGCGGGCTCGCGAAGTCGAAGTACCACCTGCTGCTGAACGAGCCGCTGGACGGCGAGGAGGCCGAACGAATCGGTCTGGTGTCGCTCTGCGTCCCGGCTGCCGAGCTCGAGCCGCGCTCGCTCGAGATCGCCCGGCGGCTCGCGGCCGGATCGCAGACGGCGATCCGGCACACGAAGCTCGCGCTCAACAACTGGCTGAAGCTCGCCGGCCCGGCCTTCGACGCGTCGCTCGCGCTCGAGTTCCTCGACATGACCGGGCCCGACGTCGCCGAGGGCGTCGCCGCCGTGCGCGAGAAGCGCCCGCCGAGCTTCTAGCCGAGCTCCGCGAACTCGACCGTCGGCTGCGGGAAGCCGCGCTTGTACGCGTCCTTGCCCGTCGCCATGAACTCGTCGCTGCGCGTCGCGGTCTTGAACGCGTCCTCGTCCGCGAACTCCCACTCCGCGTAGTACGCGTGCTTCGCGTCGCCCATCGGCGAGCCGGTCACCCTGCCGTGCCGGAAGACGCCGTTCGGCACCTGCTTGCAGAGCTCGACGTGCTCGGCGTAGGCGTCCGGATCCGGCGCTTCGTCGTAGAGAACGATCACTCTGTACATGCGGCCTACAGTACGGCCTCCGCGCGAGGCGAGCACCGACCCGGTCGCGCCCCCGAACGAAGCCCTAGTGTTGTCCGCATGGGCGGGAACGTCGCTGCAACCGTGCTGACCGTGGCCGCGGGCCTCGCCGGCTCGATCCAGGTCGCGATCATGTCGCGCCTCGGCGAGCGGATCGGCGTGCTCCAGGCACTCGGCTTCTCCGGCGCCGTCACCGGGACGCTCGCCCTCGTCCTGCTGCTCGTCACCCGGCGCTCGCTCGCGGGCTACGCGAATGCGTTCCACCAGCCGTGGTGGATGCTGCTCGGCGGGGTCGCCGGCCTGCTGATCGTCTTCACGGTCACGTACGCCGGGCCGCGCATCGGCGTCGCGGCGACCGTCGGCATCCTCATCGCCGGCCAGCTCGCGATGGGCGCGGCGATCGACGGACCGGCGGTCGGCGCCGGCCTCGCGGTCGCGCTGCTCGCCGAC
>JBEQUF010000312.1:0-8158 GCA_040349295.1 Actinomycetota bacterium
GATCGCGTGCGCGACGCCGCGCGGCGTCGCGTAGGTCGCGATCATCGCGCCGTCCGCGACCTCCCCCGCCATCGCGAGGACCTTGTCGCCGCGGCCCGCCACGTAGATCGGCAGATCGGGCCGCGGGCGGAACGCGAGCCTGACCCCGTTCACGGAGACGGTCTCGCCGTCGAAGTCGACCTGCTCGCCCGCGAGCAGCGGCCGGATGACGCCGACCGCCTCGCGGATCGCCTGCACGGGCTTTCGCCTGGCGAGCCCGAGCCGGTCGAGGCCCGTCCCGCCCGCGCCGAGGAGCAGCACCGCGCGACCGCCGGAGACCTCGTCGAGCGTCGCGGCGGCAACCGCGATCAGCGCCGGATGCAGCGTGTACGGATCCGCGATGAACGTGCCGAGCCGGAGGGACGGCGTGATCGTCGACGCCAGCGTGAGGCCGACCCACGGGTCGCGATAGAACTTCTCGTTCCCGTACCAGAGCGTGTCGTAGCCCAGCTTCTCGAGCAGGCGCACGATGCGCGCGAGCTCGCCCGGGTCGTAGTCCTGGTAGAGACCGACCCCGAAGGTCGTCACGCCGAGGCTGCAGTCGGCGAGCGGTGGAAGGCCGGGAAGACCTCCTCCGCGAACATCTGGATGTCCTCCAGCGTCTGCTCGAAGGTCGGGCTCACGAACGTCATCGAGGCCATCATGTCGGCGCCGGCCTCCTCGAACTGGCCGACACGCTCGACGATCTCCTCGGGCGAGCCGATGAGTCCCGCGTCGGTCGCCTTCTGCAGCTGGACGTTTCGCAGCGTCGAGTCGAGCAGCGTGTTGAAGTGCCGGAACATCTCGCTCCGCTCGAAGTTGGCCTGCGCCTCCTGCGACGTGCGACGGATCGAGACGATCACCTGCGGCGCGACGCGGATCGACGCGCCGTCGCGGCCGGCCTCCTCCGCCTGGCGGAGCAGCTCGACGCGGCCGGTGGCGATCATCTCCGGCGGGATCGACGCCGGGAACCACGCCTGGCCGAACTTGACCGTGCGCGAGATCTGGTTCGGGTGGTTGCCCCCGACGTAGATCGGGAAGGGCGTCTGCACCGCCTTCGGGTAGATCTCGATGTCGCGGAAGCTCCAGAACCTGCCCTCCATCGAGCCCTTCCGCTCGTCGAGCAGGAGTCGGAGCGCCGCCAGGCCCTCCTCGAGCATGTCGCCGCGGTTCGGCTTGCCGACCGACGGCCGGATCGCCTGCAGCTCCTCGCGGTACGCGCCGACGCCGACGCCGAGCAGGAAGCGGCCGCCGCTCGCCTGGTCGAGCGTCGACACCTGCTTCGCGAGGAAGACCGGGTCGCGCATCGGCACGACGAGCACCGCCGTCCCGAGCTTGATGCGCGTCGTGTGGGCGGCGACGTAGGCGAGCGTCACGAGCGGCTCGAAGAAGCGCGGCGGGTCGTCGTAGGCCTCCTGCACGTACGTGGGCGCCGTGATGTGGTCGTTCCCCCACGCCGAGTCGTAGCCGAGCTGCTCGGCGAGCTGCGCCATGCGGACGCAGTCCTCGATGTCGGCGTACGGAAGAGGCAGGCTCAGCCCCTCGCGGCAAGTTGGGATCGAAACGCCGAAGTCCACACGGGCCCCCTTCATCGCAGGCTGCTATGACCGCGACATCGTATATCATGTTCCGAGACGTGACTGCGCCGACGTACACGAAGCGCGACCCGTTCCGGATCGACGTCGTCACGGGCGAGTACCCATCGGCCGGCGCCGACGCGGTCGTCGCGGCCGTCGAGGCGGCCGCACACGCCTTCCCGTCCTGGTCCGCCCTGCCGCTGCAGCAGCGGGCCGGCTACCTGACCGGCGCGGCCGCGCTCCTCGAGCAACGCCTCGAGACGGTCGCCGCCGCGATGACCGCGGAGATGGGGAAGCCGATCCGCGAGGCGCGCGGCGAGACGCTCCGCGCGGCACAGATCCTCCGCTACGCGGCGAGCTTCGCCTTCCGCGCGGTCGGTCAGGAGTTCGAGCAGGCCGGCGGCGGCAGCGTCTCCGTCCTGCGTCGCCCGCTCGGCGTCGTCGGCCTGATCACGCCGTGGAACTTCCCGATCGCGATCCCGGCCTGGAAGCTCGCGCCCGCGCTGATGCTCGGGAACACCGTCGTCCTGAAGCTCGCCTACGACGCGCCGGGGACCGGGCTGCACCTCGCAGCGGCGCTCGCGGATGCCGGGCTGCCCGCCGGCGTGCTCGAGGTCCTGACCGGCCGGGGCGCCGTGGTCGGCGACGCGCTGACCCGCGACGACCGCGTCCGCGCCGTGTCGTTCACCGGCTCGGTCGCGACCGGCGCGGCGGTTCGCGAGGCGGTGACCGGCCGCGGCGCCCGGGCGCAGCTCGAGCTCGGCGGCCAGAACCCGCTGCTCGTCATGGCCGACGCCGATCTCGATCGCGCGGTTACGGCGGCGTTCGCCGGCGCATTCTGGTCGGCCGGCCAGAAGTGCACGGCGACGCGCCGCATCTACGTCGAGCACGCGGTCTACGACGACTTCAAGACGCGTTTCCTCGCCCGCGTCGCCGCCGGCAAGGTCGGCGACCCGACCGACCCGGAGACCGACGTCGGCCCGCTCGTGAACGAGGCGCAGTTCGACGAGGTCCTCGGCGGCATCGAGCGCGGCCGCGACGAAGGCGGCACCGTGCTCGCCGGCGGCGCGGCGACCGGCCAGGGCTACGTCGTCGAGCCGACCGTCTTCGAGGACGTCGCCGACGACGCGTTCCTCTCGTGCAACGAGGTGTTCGGACCGGTCACCGCGCTCTACCCTGTCCGGGACTTCGACGACGCGATCGAGCGCGCCAACGCGACCGAGTTCGGTCTGTCGGCAGGCATCTTCACGTCGAGCCTCGCGACGACGCTGCGCTTCAGGCGCGAGGCGCAGGCCGGGCTCCTCCACGTCAACTCGCAGACCGCAGGCGCCGACGTGCACGTGCCGTTCGGCGGCATCAAGGGGAGCGGGTTCGGCCCGCACGAGCAGGGCGAAGCGGCGCTCGAGTTCTTCGGCGAGACCGTGACCGTCTACGTCGACGCCTAGCCTCAGGGATTCGACACGATCGGCGCCGCCGGTTCCCGGGAGCTCGTTCGCGGGTATCGTCGTCCGTGCCAGGTCGCTCGCTTTCCCGAGCCCTTCTCCGTAGACCGCCTTGCTCAGGTCGGTTCTCGAATCCGGACTTCTTGGCCGTTCGTGCCACAGGTCCGGAGAAGAGGAGATGGCGGTGGACCCCGTCACCGATGCGGATCGCGAGATCCGCGCCGCGCGCAACCAGGCGCTGTTCCGTGCCGTCAACGAGAAGATGCTCGAGCTGAACGAGACCTTCGGGGAGATCGTCGGCACCTTTTCGGTCGCGTGCGAGTGCGCGCGGGTCGACTGTCTCGAGCTGCTCGAGATCCCGCCCGACGCCTATCGCGCGATCCGCGAGAGCCCCCGCACCTTCGCAGTCGCCCCGGGGCACGCCCAGGACGGGATCGAGCGGGTCGTCAGCAGCCACGAGGGGTACACGGTCGTCGAGGTGCTCGGACGCGGCGCCGACGTGCACGTGCCGTTCGGCGGCATCAAGGGGAGCGGGTTCGGCCCGCACGAGCAGGGCGAAGCGGCGCTCGAGTTCTTCGGCGAGACCGTGACGGTCTACGTCGACGCCTGACGCGGCCTAGCCGAAGCCGAGGATGAACTTCGCGTCGTCCGACATCTTGTCGGGCGTCCACGGCGGGTCGAACGTGAGCTCGAGCTCGACCTCCTCCACCCCTTCGACCTGGCGGACGGCGGAGTCCATGTCCTGCGCGATCAGCGGGCCGGCCGGGCAGCCCATGGAGGTCAGCGAGTAGACGACCTTCACGTTCGGGCCGTCGACGGCGACGTCGTAGACGAGGCCGAGGTCGACGACGTCCATCCCGAGCTCCGGATCCTCGACCTGGCGGAGCACTTCGAACACCTCGGTCTGGCTTGGCATGCGTCCCAGTGTAGGCGGGGCACCGCTGCTCACGCAGCGGTGCCCGACACCTCGGCCAGCCGGCGGCGCGTCTCCGCGTCGGCGCCCTTCAGGTCGCGCAGCGCCGGGCCGCGCGCCCCGAAGGCCTTCCGCAGGTAGAGCTCCTGCCGGTTGCCGGCCAGCTCCTCGAGGAGCGCCTCCACGAGCGTCGTGTGCGCGCGGCGCTCGAGCGGGCTCATGCCGCCTCCTGCAGGAACTCGGCCTCGATCACCGTCTCCGGCGAGCGCGACCGCGTCGGCCGCATCCCGAAGAGGGCGAAGGCCACCGCCGCCACCTGCAGCCCGGTCAGGACGTACATGGCGTCCTCCAGCCCGTGCTGCAGGCCGGCCGTGCTCGCGACGACGGCACTCGTCGCCGCGATGCCGATCGCGCCGCCGATCTGCCGGCTCGTGTTCACGAGGCCGGAGGCGACCCCGGCGTCCGCGCGCTCGACGCCGGTGAGGCTGGCGATCGTCACCGGGACGAACGAGAGGCCGACGCCCGCGCCGCCGGCGACGAAGCCCGGGAAGAGATCCCAGAAGTAATGCCCGTGCACCGGCAGGCCGAGCAGGTACGCGAGCGACGCGAGCGAGAGCAGCAACCCGGTCACGAGCGACGTACGGACGCCGAACCGCGCGACGATCGGCTGTGCGAGGTTCGAGACGACGACGACCATGCCCCCGAAGCCCGTGAAGGCCGCGCCGGTCTGCACGGCGCTGTAGTGGAGGACGTTCTGAAGGTAGAGCGTCAGCACGAAGAACTCCGAGAACATCACGGCGCCGATCACGGCCATCGTCGCGTTCGCCGCCGACAGCGTCCGGTTGCGGAACATGCGCATCGGCAGCAGCGGCCACGGCGAGCGGAGCTCAATCACGACGAACGCCGCGATCGCGACCGCCGACGCCGCGAACATCGCGAGCGTCGAGACGGTGGTCCAACCGTGCTGCGGCGCACGCGAGAGCGCGTAGACGAAGAGCATCAGCCCGCCCGTGACGGTGACGGCCCCGGCCGCGTCGAAGTGCCGGTGTCCGAGGTCGGCGCGGCTCTCCTTGAGCACGGCCGGCGCGAGCAACGCGGCGGCGATCCCGACGGGGACGTTGATGAAGAACACCCAGCTCCAGCCGAGGTAGCTCGTGATGATGCCGCCGAGCAGCACGCCGACGGCAGCACCGCTGCCGGAAGCGGCGCCGTAGATGCCGAGCGCACGGTTCCGCTCGGGGCCCTCCGGGAAGGAGGTCATCAGCAGCGACAGCGCGGCGGGTGCGAGCACGGCGCCGGCCAGGCCCTGGATGCCGCGCGCGGCGACCAGCGTGCCGGACGACCAGGCGAGGCCGCCGAGCAGCGAGCTGAGGGCGAAGAGCAGGATCCCGGCGATGAACAGCCGCCGGCGGCCGAGGAGGTCGGCAAGGCGGCCGCCGAGGAGCAGCGTCCCGCCGAAGACGATGGCGTAGGCGGAGATGATCCACTGGAGGCCCGCCTCGGAGAAGCCCAGATCGGCCTTGATCGACGGCAGCGCGACGTTGACGATCGCGACGTCGAGAACGACCATGAACTGGGCGGTGACAATCAGTGCGAGCGCGCCCCACCGGCGCCTCGCGGAACGGATGGAATCGACCACTATTGGACTCCTAGATCGTTGGTCATGTCAACAATCTAGCAAAACAACCATGGGACGCGCTACACTTCGTGACGAGATGAAGAACAAGACCCCGGAGGAGCTCATCGCCTCGCCCGTCTTCCTGCTGAAGCGGCTGGGATTCAAGGCGAAGGAGCTGCACGTCGACGCGTACGCGGACGCCGGTGTCCATCCCTACCACTACGCCGTGCTCGCGACCCTCGCCGAAGGCGAGCGCGAGACACAGGGCGCGATCGCCGACGCGCTCGACTACGACCGCGGCCAGCTCGTCGGGATCCTCGACGAGATGGAGGAGCAGGGCCTCGTCGAGCGGCGGCGCGATCCCGAGGATCGCCGCCGGCAGGTCGTCGTGATGACGCCCGAGGGTAGGAAGGCGCTGACGAAGATGCGGGCGCTCTCGAAGAAGCTCGACGACGAGTTCCTCAGACCACTCACACCCGAACAGCGGCAGCAGCTCCAGCACCTCCTGCTCGCGCTCGCGCTCGAGCACGTGCCGAGCTGTCAGATCACCGGGGCGACGCTAGTAGCCCGGTAGGCGCACTTCTTCGCGCCGCTCGCGCGCGAAGAAGTGGATGCCGTCGGTGAAGCGCACCCAGTTGCACCGCGTGCACATGAGCAGCGAGTGCGTCCACGCGCTGTCCGCGAGGAAACGCACGCCGCGCAGCAGGTCGCCGTTCGAGACGCCGGTCGCGGCGACGATGATGTCTCCGGGCGCGAGATCCTCGGTCCGGAAGACCTGCGAATAGTCCTCGATACCGTGCTCGCGCAGCTGCTCGATCTCCGTGCGCGTCGTCGGCCAGAACTGCGCCTGCAGCTCGCCGCCGAGGCAGCGCAGCGCGGCGGCCGACAGGATCGCCTGCCGGGTGCCGCCGATCCCGATCGCGAGGTGGTCGTTCGTCCCTCGGATCGCGGCGCTGATCGAGGCGGTGACGTCGCCGTCCTGGATCAGCTTGATCCTCGCGCCGGAGTTGCGGATCTCCTCGATCAGGTCGTGGTGGCGCGGACGGTCGAGGACGATCGTCGTCACGTCGTTCACGCGGCGGCCGAACGCCTCCGCGATCGCGCCGATGTTCTCGCCGACCGGGCGTAGGAGGTCGATGTGCCCGCGCGCGCGCGGCCCGACCGCGAGCTTCCGCATGTACATCTGCGGGAACGTCCGCAGCTTGCCCGGCTCGCCGGCCACGATCATCGACATCGCTCCGTTCCCGCCGCGCGCGACGACGCCGCGTCCCTCGAGGGGATCGAGCGCGAGATCGACGTCGAGGCCGCCCGCGCCGACCGTCGAGCCCCGCAGGAGGACGCCCTCCTCCCTCGTCGAGCCGACGACGACGCGGCCGCTGATCGGCAGGAGGACGAGCGTCAGGTTCATCCCCTCCGCCGCCGACTGCTCGGCGCCCTCCTGGTCGGCGCGGCCGAGCCAGCGGGCGGCGCGCAGCGCTGCGTGCTCGGTGGCGCGGAGATACGACTGGCACATGCAGATCTCGCTCATACGCGCTCCGCGGCGGAGAGGACGAGCTCGGCGACGGCACGGGTCGCTCGGTCCGCGTTCTCGTTCTCGATCACGGGCGTCCGGGTTCGCGCCGCACGCTCGACGAGGAAGTCCTGGAGCCCGCGGATCGCGTCGAAGCGGTCGAGGTACTTGGCCATCGGCCGCTCGCTGCCGGCGTCGCGGGTGAAGAAGTGCTGTGCATGTGCGGTCTCGTCGGAGATCTGTAACACGCAGGAGCTGACGATGGCGCCTTCGAGCTCGAGCGGGACGAGGCCGGGGACGAGATGCACGCCCTCGAGGACCATCGACCAGCCCTCCTGCAGCGCACGTTCGATCGCGGCGCGGACGCCGACGAGCACGGCCCGCGACTGCTCGAGGAACGTCGGCAGCAACGGCTCGCCCTCGAAGCTCGAGTGGTGGATCGCCGGCATGAAGTCGTCGGAGAAGAACGCGCGCATCGTCTGGCGGATGAAGTCGGTCGACGTGACGCGCGTGATCCCGAGCCGGTAGGCGATCTCGGTCGCGACGGTCGACTTGCCGGTCCCGGTCGCCCCGCCGACGAGGATGACGAGCGGGAGCTCGAGCTCCCGCAGCCCCTGGTAGCGGCGGAGCTGCCGGACCGCCTCGCTCCCCTCCACCTCGCCGAGGCTCTCGACGGCGAGGCATTCGAGCCGGTCGAGCTCGACGGTCTCCGTGTGTCGCGACGCCAGGTCGTCGCCGAGCCGGCGGGCGAGCGCATACGCGCGGTCCGGCGCGACGCCGACCGCCATCAGGGCACGCGCCATCAGGCCGCGCGAGTACGGGAGCCCGTGCTCGCCGCCGAGCGGCAGCGGCATGATCCGGCGCGCCTCGGTCACACGGGCACCTCCGGCAGGGGCACCTCCACGAGCACCTCGTTCCGCGCGAGCACCACGCGCCTACCGTGTGCGAGCGCGTGTTCGGCGACGACGTCGACCGCCGCCGCCTTCAGCTCGACGAGATACGTGTCGGCCTCGAGCGACCGCAGCTGTGCGCGCAGGACGTCGCGGCGGGCGAGATCGTGGGAGACGAAGACGACGCCGT
>JBEQUF010000317.1:0-2826 GCA_040349295.1 Actinomycetota bacterium
ATCTCGCAGCTCGCATACGGGCTGCGCGAGCGCGACGGCCGCTACGGGCTGACCGCCCTCTGCATCGGCATGGGCATGGGCTGCGCGATCCTCTGGGAGCGCGTCTGATGGCGGACACGGTCTTCAAGCTCAACGCGGCGGGCAAGGTCGCGCTCGTCACGATCGACAACGGCGAGGACTACCGCAAGCCGACGACGCTCGGCCGCAGCGCGTTCGAGTCGGCGGTCGAGGTGATCGGCGCGCTCGAGACCGGCGACTGGGAGGCGGCCGTCTTCACCGGCAAGCCGTTCGTCTTCTGCGTCGGCGCCGACATCGACGAGTTCGGAAAGATCGAGGACCCGCGCGAAGGCATCCGCGCCGGTCACGAGCTCTTCCAGCGCATCCGAGACCTGCCGTTCCCGACGGTCGCCGCGATCAACGGCGCGGCGCTCGGCGGCGGCCTCGAGCTCGCGCTGCACTGCACGGCTCGCACGCTCGCGACGAACGTCCGCCACATCGGCTTCCCCGAGGTCTTCCTCTCGATCATCCCCGCCTGGGGCGGCACGCAGCTGCTGCCGAGGCTCGTCGGCCCCGAGGCGGCGGCGAAGGTGATCGTGCTCAACCCGCTGCGCCAGAACACGCTGCTGAAGGCGGAGCAGGCATTCGAGCTCGGACTCGTCGACGCGCTGCTCGATCCGGTCGAGTTCCTCGACGAGTCGCTCGCGTTCGCGCGGTCGCTGTCGGTCGAGCGGAGCGAGCCGGACTGGTCGGACGCCGAGACGGTGCTGCGCCGCGCGCGCTCCCGCGTCGACGACGCGGTGCACGGGGCGACGCGCGCGCCGTACGTCGCGCTCGACCTGATCGCGGGCGCGCAGCACTGGTCGCTCGAGCAGGGCTACGCAGCCGAAGAGGACGCGATGGCCGCGCTGATCCTCTCCGACCAGGCGCAGGCGAGCGCGTACGCGTTCACGGTCGTCGAACGTCGCGCGAAGAAGCCGCCGGCGCTGCCCGACGCGAAGCCGCGCCGTGTGCAGAAGGTCGGCATCGTCGGCGCCGGCCTGATGGCGACGCAGATCGCGACGCAGTTCGTGAAGCGCATGCACGTGCCGGTCGTGCTGCGCGACATCGAGCAGTCGCGCGTAGACGAGGCGCTGAAGACGATCAGAGACGACGTGGGCGAGAAGAAGCCGTTCCTCGCGACGCTCGTCGGCGGCGGCACCGGCTGGGAGCAGTTCGCCGACTGCGACCTCGTGCTCGAGGCGGTGTTCGAGGAGATGTCGGTGAAGCGGGAGGTCGTCGCAGCCGTCCGCGAGGTCGCGCCGGATGCGCTGCTGATGACGAACACGTCGTCGCTCTCCGTCGAGGAGATGGGCGCCGACTGCGGCCTCCACTTCTTCAACCCGGTTGCCGTCATGCCGCTGGTGGAGATCGTCAGGCACCGCGGCACGAGCGATGAGGTCTTGTCGACGGCGTGGGACGTCGTGAAGCAGCTGCGCAAGCGCGGCGTCATCGTCGGCGACTCGCCCGGCTTCGTCGTCAACCGCGTGCTGACGCGCGTCTCGCGCGCGCTGATGGAGGCGCTCGAGAACGGGAACACGCAGGACGAGGTCGACGAGTCGATGCTCGGGCTCGGGATGCCGATGGCGCCGAGCGTGCTGATCATGATGGTCGGCCCGAACGTGGCGCTGCACGTGCTCGAGACGATGCACGCCGCGTATCCCGACCGCTTCCCGCTCTCGCCGGCGCTGCAGCAGATCGCGAACGGCGAGGAGCCGACGTCGCTGCGGAACGAGCCGCGGAGCGTCGAGGAGATCCGGCGCTCGGTGCTCGAGGCGGCGGCCGACGAGATCCGGCACATGCTCGACGAGGGCGTCGTCGGCGACCCGGCCGACGTCGACGCCTGCCTGATCCTCGGCGCCGGCTACCCGTTCTTCCTCGGCGGCATCACGAAGCACCTGGCGCAGCAGGGGATCGCCGACTTCGGCAAGATCCCGGCGTAGTGGCCGACGACTTCCGGATCCACATCCACACGTCCGACCCGGGCGCGCTTCTCGAACGCCTCGGCGGCACCCGCGACGAGAGCGGGCGCTTCTCGGTCTCGCACGACGGCGACGACGTCTTCGTCTACGCCAACACGTACGCCGAGGCGCAGCGGGCGGCGACGCTGATCGGCGGCGAGCACCGGATCGAGCGCTGGCTCGAGCAGGAGGAGCGCTGGGACGACGAGGCGCCCGACGAGACGTGGGAGCAGGAGGAGCTGGACGAGGGCTACGCCCCGTGGGAGGTGCGCGTCGACGCCGGCTCGCGCGGTGCGGCCCGCGAGCTCGCCGAGCAGCTCGAGTCGGAGGGCTACAGGCCCGTCCGCCAGTGGAGCTTCGTCATCGTCGGCACGGCGTCCAGGGAGGACGCCGACGCCCTCGCCGCCAGGCTCCACGGCTCGGTCGAGGCGGGCGGCGAGCTGGTCTGGGAGACGATGCCCGGCAACCCCTTCGCGGTCTTCGGAGGCATGGGGACAGGTTGACGCCCCCGCTGGTGGGGCTATGCTTCATCCAGCGCATACCCGCCGACGACCAGGGGACTCGCGGGCGCGCACCTCTCGAAGGGAAGCAGCACCGGTTCGTGCTGCGCACATGCAAGAAGCGACCACTCCGCCCATCCTCTCCGAGGCGGCCGATCCACTGGCAGCCGCTGCATACCGCGCCGAAGCGTGGGCGGGTGAGCCGTTCCTGCGCGAGAACGAGGATCCGCAGGTCGTCCTCGCGCCCGGCACGGCCCGCCGGCGCGCCCTCGACGAGGCGCAGTTCGAGATCGAGGCCGGCCGGCGCACGCCGAGCAGCCAGTGGCGGG
>JBEQUF010000090.1:0-3001 GCA_040349295.1 Actinomycetota bacterium
CACTGGCGGTTGTCGTTGCCGATCAGCGTGCCGGCGACGCGGATCTGCTCGTCGCCGCGCCGCACCTCGACCCGCACGAGATTCGTGTAGTCGCGAGAGGTGCGAGAGCGCTCCTCCTTCACCTCGATGCCGCGCTCGCGCGCGATCATCGGCGCGTTGACGTAGTTCACGTCGCGGTCGGCCCGGCCCTGGAAGGCGCCATTCAGCGACGCGACCGTCAGCAGCCGGCCGTCGTACTCGGCGAGCCCGCCGTACGAGGTCAGCGTGATCTCCTCCGCGTGGCCGTCGGCGAGCTCCATCGCCAGCCGGCCGAGCTTGGCGGCGAGCGGGACGTACGGCCCGAGCACCTCCAGCTCCTCCGCCCCGAGCACGGGGATGTTGACCGCGTTCGAGACGAGGCCGCCCTCGAGCGCAGCGGCGACCTGCTCGGCGACGATCACGCCGGCCCGGTCCTGCGCCTCCTCGGTCGACGCGGCGAGATGCGGCGTCGCGACGACGTTGTCGAACTGGAGCAGCGGGCCGTCGTACGGCTCCTTCGAGTACACGTCGAGCGCCGCGCCCGCGACCTTGCCCGCCTCGAGCGCGGCCGCCAGCGCCTCCTCGTCGAGCAGCTCGCCGCGCGCCGCGTTGATCAGGCGGACGCCGTCCTTCATCGCCGCGAACGCCTCGGCGTTCACGGTGCGGCGCGTCTCGTCGTTCAGCGGCAGGTGGATCGTCAGGAAGTCCGCGGCGGCGTAGACGTCGGCCGGGGTCGCGACCCGCTCGACGCCGAGCTCGCGGAACCGCTCGTTCGAGACGAAGGGGTCGTAGGCGACGATCCGCATCCCGAGGCCGGCCGCCTTGCGCGAGACCTGCTGGCCGATGCGGCCGAAGCCGAGCACGCCGAGCGTCTTGCCGTCGAGCTCGATGCCGCCGTACAGCTTCCGCTCCCACCGGCCCTGCTTGAGCGCCGCGTGCGCCTGCGGGATGTTCCGCGCGAGCGCGACGAGCAGCCCGATCGTGTGCTCGGCCGCCGAGACGACGTTCGACTCGGGCGCGTTCGCGACGACGATGCCGCGCCGCGTCGCCGCCTCGACGTCGACGTTGTCGACGCCGACCCCCGCGCGCCCGATCACCTTGAGGTTCGTGCCGCGCTCGATCAGCTCGGCGGTCAGCTTCGTCGCCGAGCGGACGACGATCGCGTCGTAGTCGCCGATGATCTCCTCGAGCGGCGCGTCGGCGTTCTCGTCGACGTCGAAGCGCGCGCGCAGCAGGTCGACGCCCGCGGGTGCGATCGTCTCGCGGACGAGGACGCGCGCCACTACGCCACCGTGGAGTGCTCGTACGCCTCGAGCGCCGCCGTCACGGCGACACCGCGCTCGATGTCGGCGCCGAGGTCCGCGAGCACGAGCTCGGTCGCGGCGAGCGCCGTCGTGATGTCGAATACGTCGAAGAAGCCGATGTGGCCCAACCGGAAGATCTTGTCCTTCAGGTCGCCCTGTCCGCCCGCGATCGTGATCCCGTGCTTGTCGCGCAGGCCCTTGACGATCGCCCCCGCGCCGACGCCCTCCGGCGCGCGGATCGCGGTCACGACGGCGCTCCGGTCCTCGTCGGGCGAGAAGAGCTCGAGGCCCATCGCCTTCGCACCTGCGCGCGCGGCGCGGCCGAGCCGCACGTGCCGCTCGAAGACGGCGTCGAGCCCCTCGTCGAGCAGCAGCCCGAGCGCCACGTTCAGGCCGGCCACGAGCGAGACCGGCGGCGTGAACGCCGCGTCGGCCTTCTCCTGCGCCTTCCGCGTCCGCTGCCAGTCGAAGTAGAAGCGCGGCGTGTCGGAGACGGCCGCGTAGGCCGCCTCGGAGACGGCGCAGGTGCCGAGGCCCGGCGGCGTCATCAATGCCTTCTGGGAGCCGGAGACGACGACGTCGAGGCCCCAGGCGTCGGTTTCGCAGGGGACGGCGCCGAGCGACGACACGGCGTCGACGACGACGAGCGCGCCGTGCTCCTTCGCGACGGCGGCGATCGCCTGGATGTCGGCGACGACGCCCGTCGAGGTCTCGGACTGGACGACCCAGACCGCCTTCGCGCCGCGCTCGCGCAGCCGCGCGCCGACGTCGTCGGGATCGGGGGTCTCGCCCCAGGCGTACTGCAGGTGGTCGACGTCCGCGCCGTAGGCCGTGGTCAGCGCAGCCCAGCGCTCGCCGAAGTTGCCGGCGGAGACGACCAGGTGCGGCTCGCCGCGCCCGACGAGGTTCTGCACCGCCGACTCGAAGGCGCCGGTGCCGGACGAGGCGAAGAGGAGCACCTCCTGCTCCGTCCGCGTGACCTGCTTGAGCCGCGCGAGGCAGGCCTCGTAGATCGGCCGGAAGTCGGGGCTGCGATGGTGGACGATCGGCTCGGCGAGCGCTGCGAGCACCTGCGGGGGCACCGGGGTCGGCCCGGGCGTCAACAGGTACTGCTTGCCGCTCACGTGCTCCAGGCTAGCGGTGGCTGCGGAGGCGACCACGTGCCGGAGCGTCGGCAGGTTCGTCCGGGCGGCGTGTCGGAGCGGAACGCGCCGACGGAGATGCGCTCTTTCGTCGCCTCGGCGAGGCCGGGCGCGCCACTCCTCGGACGTGCGAGCCTATCGCCTTCGTGAACGCACTGCTCGCTTTCGCAGCCACGCTCCTGGCCCTCCGGCTCGCCGGACGGCTGGCCGCGGCCTGGCGCCGGACCCGGCGGCCCGAGCTCGCCGCCTGGGCCTGGTCGCTCGCCGCCTACGCCGTCGCCGCCGCCGCGATCGCCTGGGGCGAGGCCGCCCAGTGGGATGCGCGGGCCTTCCGCGTCTACTACGCGGCCGGCGCGCTCGTCACCGTGCCGCTCCTCGGCGCGGGCTCGCTCCTCCTGTCCTGCCGGCGCTGGGCGGCGACCGCCGGAGCGCTCCTCGCCGGGCTCGGCGTCGGCGTGGCGCTCGCGATGCCCGTCCACGGGACGTTCGCCGCCCATTCGATCCCGGCCGCGCAGGATCACCTGCGCTTCCTGCCGG
>JBEQUF010000135.1:0-8895 GCA_040349295.1 Actinomycetota bacterium
GCGGTCACCTGGCTCGGGCTCCTCTTCTCCTTCTCGCAGTCGAGCTTCGCGGCGCTGCTGATCGTCGTCGCGGGGGCGCTCTTCGTCCTCTGGCGCTGGAAGGCGCTGGTCGTGATCGTGTGCGCTGCAGCCGTCCTCGCCGGCATCGCGGTCGCCCAGCCGCAGGTGCGCCGGAGCCTGCAACATCACACCGTGCACAACCTGAACAGCCTTTCGAGCGGTCGCGCCTCGCTCGTCACGGTCGGTATCCGCATCGCGCGCGCGCATCCCGTCCGGGGCGTCGGGGTCGGCGGCTTCAAGGAGGCGTATGCGAAACGGACGCACCTGAAGGGGAAGGAACCGAAGACCGCGGCGTCGCATAACACGGCTGTGACCGTTGCCGCGGAGACCGGGTTCGTCGGGCTGGTGTTCTTCCTCTGGCTGCTCGTCGCCGCGCTGCGACAGGCGTTCCGCCGCCCGACGACGCTGTCGCTGATCGCCGGGCTCGGGATCGCCGCGATCTTCGTGCACTCGCTCTTCTACAACGCGTTCTTCGAGGATCCGACGACGTGGGGCCTGCTCGGCCTCGCGGTGCTCGGCGCACCGGTCGCACGCGCCCGCACGCCGAAGCCCGTGCCGCCGCCGCGCGAGCGAGAGCTGGTGACCGCGTGATCGAGGGCTGGCAGCGCGCGCTCGTCCTCGCACCGCACACCGACGACGGCGAGTTCGGCTGCGGCGGGACGATGGCGCGACTCGTCGACGCGGGCTGCCACGTCCGCTACGTCGCGTTCTCGATCGCCACGCGCTCGCTGCCGGAGGGCTTCGCGCCGGACACGCTCGCGCACGAGGTACGCGAGGCGACCTCGCGGCTCGGCGTCGAGGATCTCGTCGTCCACGACTTCGACGTGCGCACGTTCCCGGAGCACCGGCAGGACATCCTCGAGCTGCTCGTCGCCGCGTGGGAGGAGTGGAAGCCGGACGTCGTCTTCCAGCCGTCGCTGCACGACATCCACCAGGATCACAAGACGATCGCGGAGGAGGGGCTGCGCGCGTTCAAGCGCACGACGATCCTCGGCTACGAGATCCCGTGGAACAACTTCGACTTCTCGTACCAGTGGTACACGGCGCTCGAAGCCACGCACATCGAGCGCAAGGTGCACGCGCTCGACGCGTACGCGTCGCAGCAGCACCGGCGCTATGCGAATCCGGAGTACGTCTGGAACGTCGCGCGCACGCACGGCGTCAACGTGAATCGCGAGTACGCCGAGGTGTTCCAGGTGTACCGCGTCGTCGGCTGAGAGAGCGGGCACCGCGGCGAGTCGTCCGGGCCGGCCGGGCGCCGGCTGCGCGCGTCGTAGGCCACCGGCGCGCCGATAGCCTCAATGGATGATCGAGCGGCTCGTCTCGAGGCGCGGCCACTACGCGTGGCTGATCGTCCTCGTCACCTTCGTCACCCTGATCACGACGGCCGGCTTCCGGGCCGCGCCGGGCGTGCTGATCGTGCCGCTGCAGGACGAGTTCGGCTGGTCGCGCGCGACCGTGTCGCTCGCCGTCTCGATCGGCCTGCTCCTCTACGGGCTCGCCTCGCCCTTCTCGGCCGCGCTGATGGAGCGCTTCGGCGTCCGGCGCGTGATGCTGATCGCGCTGGTGACGATCTCGACCGGCGCTGCGCTGACGACCGTGATGCGGTCGCCGTGGCAGCTCGACCTGCTGTGGGGCGTCGTCGTCGGCTCGTCGACCGGCGCGATCGCCGTGCCGCTCGCCGCGACGATCGCGACGCGCTGGTTCTGGGAGCGGCGCGGGCTCGTCACCGGGATCCTCACGGCAAGCAACGCGACCGGCCAGATGATCTTCCTGCCGGCGCTCGCCGCGATCGCCTCCGACTTCGGCTGGCGCTGGGTGTCGATCACGGTCGCCGGCGTCGCGCTGCTCGTCGTCTTCCCGATCGTCGCGCTCGTCGTCCGCGACCGGCCGCAGTCGATCGGCCTGCAGCCGTACGGCGCCACCGAGCCGGTGCCCGTGCCGCCGCGGCCCGAGCGCCCGTTCCGGCCGGCGATCGAGGGCCTGCGCCTCGGCGCCGCCTCCCGCGACTTCTGGCTGCTCGGCGCGACGTTCTTCGTCTGCGGCCTCTCGACGAACGGCCTCATCGGCACGCACCTGATCCCGGCGGCGATCGACCACCACATGTCCGAGGTCGCCGGCGCGTCGCTGCTCGCGATCATCGGCGTCTTCGACGTCGTCGGCACGACCGCGTCCGGCTGGCTCACCGACCGCCACGACCCGCGCCGGCTGCTCGCCTGGTACTACGCGCTGCGCGGGCTCGCCGTGATCGCGCTCCCGTACCTGTTCGGCTCCGACGCGACGCTCGGCGTCTTCGCCGTCTTCTACGGCCTCGACTGGGTCGCGACCGTGCCGCCGACCGTCGCGCTCACCGCCGACATCTTCGGACGGGAGCGCGCGGGCGTCGTCTTCGCGTGGGTGTTCGCGTCGCACCAGATCGGCGCCGCCGTCGCCGCGTGGGGTGCGGGGGCGAGCCGGACGGCCTTCGGGACGTACACCCCGGCATTCGTCACCGCCGGCGTGCTCTGCATCGCCGCGTCGATGCTCTCGCTCCGCATCCGGTTCCGCAGCCAGGCGCCCGCGCTCGCACTCGCGTGACGGTCGAGTTCGACACGCGGCTCGTCGTCGTCCTCGACGAGTCGCTCGAGACGTGGCAGAAGGCGAACGTCACCGCCTTCCTCGTCAGCGGCATCGCGGCGACCGATCCGTCGACGGTGGGCGAGCCCTACGAGGACGCCTCGGGCAACCGTTACCTGCCGATGTTCCGGCAGCCGGTGCGCGTGCTCGCGACCGATGGCGCCGGCCTCCGCCGCGCATACGAACGCGCGCGGGAGCGCGGTGTCGAGCGACTCGCGATCTTCACGCGCGAGCTCTTCTCGACGCCGCACGACGAGGCGAACCGCGCGGCCGTGCGGTCCGTGCCCGCCGATACGCTCGATCTCGTGGGGATCGCGCTGCACGCCGACCAGAAGGTCGTCGCCAAGGTCACCGACAAGCTGCGGCCGCACCCGTAGATGGCGCTCGAGCTGCGGCCGAACTGCGAGCTCTGCGACCGCGACCTGGCGCCCGACGACCCCGACGCACGGATCTGCAGCTACGAGTGCACCTTCTGTGCGTCGTGCGTCGACGAGGTGCTGCAGGGCGTCTGCCCGAACTGCGGCGGCAACTTCGTGCCGCGGCCGATCCGGCCCGCCCGGGCGTGGCGCGAGGGCACCGGCCTCGAGCACGATCCGCCCGGGACGCGACGCCGGCACACGCCGTACGCGCGCGAGGAGCTGCAGGCGTTCTCGGCCCACGTCCGGTTGATCGGTTTCTCGGATCCAAAATAGGGAAGTTTGCGCTAGGCTTCAGCGATGGAAGCCCCGTTTCGGATCCCGTACCGCGAAGTGGCCTCGCCGATCTCGCTCGAGCGCATCCTCTACTGGGTCATCGGGCTGCTGCTCGCCGTCGCGGCCGCGCTCGTCCTCATCGGCACCGTCTCCGGGCTGATCCACGCCGTCGTGCACGGGACGGGAGCGGTCGACGCCGGCATCGTCGTCCTCGACCGGATCCTGCTCGCGCTGATCGTCGCCGAGCTCGCCTACACGCTGCGCTTCGTCGTCCGGACGCACGAGATCGCCGTCGAGCCGTTCCTCTACATCGGCCTGATCGCCGTCGTGCGGCGGCTGCTGATCGTCACCGCGCAGCTCGAGCGCGGGCCGCACACCGGTCGCGCCGCGACGAACCTCCTGCTCGAGCTCGGCGTGCTCGGGCTGCTCGTGCCGGCGCTCGCCGTTGGCGTGTACCTCGTGCGCCGCGGCCGCGCGCTCGACGGCTGAGCCGGTAGGTTCCCGGCATGGCCGACGACGACATCCACACCACGATCGAGGCGCTCGTCGCCGAGGAGCATGCCCTCTGGGCGGCCGAGAGCGACGGCACCGCCACGGACGCCGACCGCGAGCGGCTGCGGAAGCTCAAGGTCGAGCTCGACCGCTACTGGGACCTCCTGCGCCGGCGCCGTGCGAACCCGAACGCCGACGGGCTGCGTCCCGAGGGCACCGTCGAGAACTACCTGCAGTAGCGCTAGACGTCCTTTTCGACGAGCCAGTACCGCGTGCCGCGGTCGACGACGTGCTCGATCGTCTCGTCGACGTGATCGGGCAGGACGACGAAGAGCTGCTCGGTCTCGCGGATGCGCTCGTACTCCGCGACGGTGAGCGGGATCCGGTCGGTGCAGTCGCGCCGCGCGCACTCGCACACGAACTCCCAGACCTGCGGCGGCGCCTGCGACTCGACGAAGACCTCCTCGGCGACGTCGTCGATGCCCTCGTTGACGCGCCGGAAGAATCGTTCGTTCGCGGCGCGACGCTCCGGATCCACCTCAGGATCCTCTCACGCAGCCCGAGCGCACCAGCGGTTCGTGAACACTTCCTACGTGACGCTCGGGGCCGAGGGAACCTTCGTCGAGCAGCTGGCCTCGATCGCGCGCCTTTGCGAGCAGCGGCTCGCCGCGTTCGTCGACGTCGCGGCGATGCAGCCGGACGCCGCGTTCCGGAACATCGTCACCTTCGCGATCGGCACGCTTCGCGCGGCCGCCGACCATGCGCCGTTGAGCGACACGGACATCCGTCTCGTCCGCGACGCGGCGGTCGACGCCGCCGACGTCTGTCGTGAGCGCGGGCTCGACGGCGACCTGCTCGCCGCCGCCGCAGCGTTCGACCGGGCGGTCGCGCTCTGCCAGCGCGCGCTCGGCGTCCGTTTCGCCTAGAGCGCGACCGTCTCGCCGTCGTCGGGCACGATGACGCCGTCGATCGCGCGGTACGCGCTGCGCGGTTCGACGCAGTGGTTGATCGCCTCGAGATGCGCGACGACGATGCGCGCGTCGGTTGCGTCGCGCGTGCGCCGCACGTCGGCGACCGTCATCACGATCGGGTCGCCGGCGTCGAAGCGCGCTCCGCCGGCGTTGACGACGACGGTGTGCGGCTCGTACAGCGCGAGCGCGGTCTCGACCTCCTCGCACCAGACCGTGTCGCCGGCGACGTAGATGCCGTCGACGACCCAGCCGGACACCGGCCCCATCGCCTCGCCGATCTCGCCGGTGCCGTGCCGTCCGCGGGTCATCGCGAGCGCCGGGTGCGAGACGGCGACGTTCGTATAACCGCGGCTGCGCAGCTCGTCCGCGCTCTCGGCCTGCGTGACGATCGGCAGGTCGAGCGGCACGAGGTCGTCGAAGTGGTCGCGATGCAGGTGCGTGACGACGCAGAGATCGACGTCGCGCAGGATCTCGTCCGCCGGCATCGGCAGCTCGACGAGCGGGTTCGGGCGCGGGTTCGGCGTGTTCTCGATCGGCGGCGAGGTCCCCGCCGCCCGGAGCATCGGGTCGACGAGGATCCGCCCCGTCGGCGTGTCGAGCAGGAGCGTCGCGTTGCGGACGAGCGTCAGGCTTGACATGCACGACGCAACCTGACAGATTCCCCCTCGCCAAGTCCCTGTGAGCCCCCGGGCTCGCGGGGACTCGGCGTTTTCGGGGGCGTTTCCTCTACGGGCCGGTGATGCCGAGGAGCGCTTCGATCGCGGCCTCCTCGTCGGGCGTCATGAGCGAGGCGGGCAGCGCGGGGTCGCCCGCGGCGGCGGAGCTCCACGCGGCGTCGCTCCACGCGGCCGACGCCCACGCGGCGTCGCTCCAGGCGGCGGAGCCCCAGGCGGCGGACGCCCACGCGGCGTCGCTCCACGCGGCGGAGCCCCAGGCGGCGGAGCCCCACGCGGCGTCGCTCCAGGCGGCCGAGCCCCAGGCGGCAGAGCCCCAGGCGGCCGAGCCCCAGGCTGCGGACTGCCAGGCGGCGCTGTCAAACACGGGCGAGCCGTCGCTGTCGGCCGAGACGAACTGGTCGAGGCCGGCGTTCGGGTTCGGCGGGCTCGACGTGCTCTCGGCGGCGGCCACGTCGAGCTCGCCGACACCCAGCGATCCGGCCGCTGCGGCAGGCGTCGCCTGCGCTGCGACCATGAGCGCCCCCTTGACCTGGTCGGGCGTCCAATCGGGATGCTTGGCGAGGATGGTTGCGGCGGCGCCGGCGACCTGGGGGGCCGCGAACGACGTGCCGCTGAGCTGCATCAGGCCAGGCGCGACGACGGCGTCGGGGCGCTCGGCCGCGAGGCCGCCGTTCGTCGGCACGGGCGCGACGATGTAGCGGCCGGGGGCGGAGAGATCGGGCTTCGCGAAGCCGTCGGCCGTGTAGCCCCAGGCCGACCACGGCGCGACGGTGTCGTCGCTCGGGTCGACGGTGTCGGCGACGTCGGAGGCGCCGACCGTGATCACGAACGGGTCGTTGCCCGGTGCGTACGAGACCTCGGTCTGCCGGCCGTCGGTGCCGTAGTTGCCGGCGGCGGTGACGACGACGATGCCGTTGAGCCAGAGCTTCTCGACCGCCTGGTCGAGCGGGTCGAAGAAGACGCTCGCCCGGTCGCTGCCCTGCAGCGACAGGTTGACGACTCGGATGTTGTACGTCGCCTTGTTCGCGAGCACCCAGTCGCACGCGTTGATGACGTCGCCCACGGTGGCCGCGCCCTGGTCGTTGATCACGTCGACCAAGAGGACGTTCGCGTTCGGCGCGACGCCCGCGTAGCCGTCCGCGCCCCCCGCCGCCATGTCGGCGACGAACGTGCCGTGGCCGAAGCCGTCGCCGGCCGAGTTGCTCCCGGAGGTGACGAAGTTGGCTTGGCCGAGCAGCCGGCTGCCGAGCCCCGCGGCGCCGGCGTCGACGCCGGAGTCGATGACGGCGATCGTCGGCGCGCTGTCGCTGAGTGCGCTCTGCGTCCAGTTGACCGGGGTGTGCGTGACCCACGCCCAGCGCTGGTCGTTGCTGCGCGCCAGCGGCACGACGTCGCCGCTCGGCGCGAGCGTGTCGTTCGCGAGGATCGCCGAGACGAGCTTGACCTTCGCGAGCAGCTGGATCTGCTTGCCCGTCAGGGTCAGCTGGACGCCGTTGATCGAGCGGAACTGCCGGCGCACGCTGTAGCCGCCGAGCGCGTTCTTCGCGAAGCCGCGCGAGTTGCCCTTCCGGTCACCCTCGAGGATGACGTCGTACTTGGCGTTCGGGCTCTGCGCGATCGCCGCGGCCAGTGACGGCTGGATGAAGGCGCCGGGCTTGGCCGGGGCCTGTGGAGCCGCGGCGGCCGCCGCTGCGGCGGCGAGTGCGCACGTCATCGTGATGACGACGGCACCTGCACGGCGGCCGCCCCTGCCCCACAGAGCGTTGAAACGCGAGTTCGAGATCATTTGGCGGCGAACCTCTTCTTCTCGTGACCGCACGTGGCGGTCCGCAGGACACGTGAAGCGAAGTGCGCACAACGTACGGATGCGTACGAGAGGGGCCTCCCCCCGACGGGTGATTCGCGCTGAAAGTCACTCGTTCCAGGGATCGAACGTGCTGCGGATTGCGAACTTAAAGGAGGATTTCCGCGAGCACGTCGAGCGCCTCGGGCTGCGGTGAGCCGACGAGAAGCGTCGTCACCGGGGTCTCCTTCCACGCTTCGAGCCGCTCGGCGATGCGCTCCTTCGGCCCGACGAGCGCGACCGCGTCGACGAGCTCGTCGGGCACGGCGGCGATCGCCTCCCGCTGGTGGCCCTGGAGGTAGAGGTCCTGGACGGTCTCCGCCGCCTCCTCCCAGCCGTAGCGCCGGACGAGCGCGTTGTAGAAGTTCTTCCCCTTCGCTCCCATGCCACCGATGTACAGCGCCAGGTGCGGCTTGAGGGCGTCGCGGAGCGACTGGACGTCGTCGCCGACGAGCACGCTGACCGTGACCGCCACGTCGAGGTGCGGCGGCGGCGCCGGAAAGGCGTCGCCGAAGTGCTCCGGGTCGACGAAGATCGGCAGCCAGCCGTCGGCGATCTCGAAGGCGAGCCGGACGTTCTTCGGGCCGATCGCAGCGAGGTAGACGGGGATCTCGGCGCGCAGCGGCCGGAGCATCAGCTTGAGCGGCTTGCCGAGGCCCGACTCGCCGGGGCCGTGATACGGGATCGTGTAGTGCTCGCCGTCGTGCTGCAGCGTCTCGCGGCGGAGCGCGGCGCGCACGATCTCGACGTACTCGCGCGTCTTGCCGAGCGGCTTGCCCCACGGCTCGCCGTGCCAGCCCTCGACGACCTGCGGCCCCGACGTGCCGAGGCCGAGCAGGAAGCGGCCGCCGGAGACGAGGTCGAGCGTCGCGGCCGTCATCGCCGTGTTCGCGGGCGTGCGGCCCGGGATCTGCATGATCGCGCTGCCGAGCTTGATGCGTGACGTCTTCGCCGCCATCCACGCGAGCACGGTCACCGCGTCCGTCCCCCACGACTCCGCCGCCCACACCGAGTCGTAGCCGAGCTGCTCGGCGTGCTGGACGAGCGGCGTCAGCTCGGCGGGGTTCGTGCCGGGTGGCGCGTAGCCGAGATTCAGGCCGAGCTTCACGTACGCTCGACTCTATGCCGCATCCCGAGCTCGAGCAGGAGCAGGCGTACCTCGATCACGCCTACGAGTGCCTGGACAGGATGCGCGCGACGCTCGAGGGTGCGCAGGACCGCATGGCGACGGAGTTCGCCGCGCTCGCGATCGAGGCGTGGATGAAGCGCCGCCAGAAGACGTTCCTCGACGCCGAGCGCGGCCTCTGCTTCGGACGCCTGTCGCTCGACGAGCTCGCGCGGCCGTTGTACGTCGGGCGCCGCTGGGTGCACGACGAGCGGCAGGAGGTGCTCGTCGTCAACTGGCAGGCGCCGGCGGCGCGGCCGTTCTACACGGCGACGCCGGCCGATCCGCAGCGCGTGACGCAGCGGCGGCGGTACCGGACGTCGGGGCGCCGCATCGTCGACATCTCCGACGAGTCGCTCGACGGGACGGCGGTGGAGGG
>JBEQUF010000188.1:0-6149 GCA_040349295.1 Actinomycetota bacterium
CATGGCGCCGCTCATGGTAGGGAAATGCGCCCACCTGCGACGAGCACCAGCCCGTCCCTGGCCAGCGAGGCGACCGCTTCGGCGTCGGCCGGCTGCTCACCGGCGATCACTGCCCGCAGGGCCCGGGCGCGCCGCTGGCGGAAGGAGCCCTCGAGCGGCCCCTGCTTCCGGAGCGGCTCGTAGCGCCGCCCGCGCGAGGGGCAGGCGCCGGCGAGCGGGCAGACGTCGCAGCGGGGGATCCGTGCAAGGCAGACGGTTGCGCCGAGGTCCATCAGCGCCTGGGCGGCCGCGCTCGTGAACGAGTGGCCGGTCCGCTCCTCGATGCGGCGGACGTTGACGTCGACGGGGAGGACGTCGCGGCCGAAGGCGAAGCAGGCGACGGCGTCGGCGGTGTACCGGCCGACGCCCGGCAGCTCGGTCAGGTCGTCGGGCCAGCCGTGCGCCGCGATCTGCTGTGCGGCGCGGTGGAGGTTGAGCGCCCGGCGGTTGTAGCCGAGGCCCTGCCACTCCGCGATCACCTCGCCGGCGCTCGCCGCGGCGAGCGCCTCGACGGTCGGCCAGCGCTCGAGCCAGCGCTCCCAGCGCGGCGCGACCCGCTCGGCCTGCGTCTGCTGCGCCATTACCTCGCTGACGAGGATCGCGTACGGGTCGCGGGTCGCCCGCCACGGCAGCGGCCGCCTCCTCGCGCGGTACCAGTCCAGCAGGGCCCCCTCCATCGAGGCGAGCGTACCTCTCGACTGCTATCATGCAACCGGTTGCACGAATCGATGACCACGAAGCCGACCACCATCGCCGACCTCGCCCGGATCGCGGGCGTCTCGAAGTCGACGGTCTCGCGGGCCCTGAACGGCAGCGCGCTGATCGGGGTCGAGACCCGCGAGCGGATCCAGGCGCTCGCCGGCGAGCACGGCTTCCAGATGAACGCCGCCGCGCAGCGCCTCAGCCGCGGTCAGAGCCGCGTCGTCGGGCTGAACGCCAAGGGCAAGCCGGACATGTTCATGCTCGAGATGATGAGCGGCATCACCTCCGGGCTCCACGAGCTCGGCTACGAGCTGCTCGTGCTGCAGGGCGACTTCGACGAGCCGGGCTGGGCGCGCGGCTACGTCGACAGCGGTCGGGCGGACGGCTTCGTCCTGCTCTCCGCCGCCTGCACGCCGAAGCAGATCTCGCTCCTCGTCGAGTCGGGGGTGCCGTTCGTCCTCTGGGGCGCGTCCTCGCCGAAGAACGAATACTCCTCGGTGACGGGGGACAGCCTCACCGGCGGGCGGATCGCAGCCGCCCACCTGCTCGAGATCGGCCGCCGCCACCTCGCCTTCGTCGGCGGCCCGACCTGGGCGCGGGAGGTGGCCGAGCGCCTCGAGGGCTTCACGGAGGCGCACCGCCTGGCGGGGCTCGAGCCGGACCTGGCCGCGATCGTCCACCTGCCGTGGAGCGACGCGGAGGCGGGGGCGGCCCGTGCCGTCCAGGAGCTGCTCGGCCGGCGGCCGGAGATCGACGGCGTCGTGGCGAACAGCGACCGCTTCGCGATCGGCGTCATGGAGGGCGTGCGTGCCGCCGGCAAGCGCGTCCCCGAGGACGTGGCCGTCGTCGGCTACGACGACATCGCGATCGCCGCGTACACGAACCCGCCGCTGACCACGATCCGCCAGGACGGCCCGCTCGCCGGCCGGCTGCTCGCGCGCACGCTCGTGCAACGACTCGAGACCGGCGCCGTCACGGCGGTCTCGATCCCGGCGGAGCTGATCGTGCGGGAGTCGGCATGAGTTTTTCGTCCCTCGCTTTGCAACCGGTTGCACCCAGCAGTGTCAAGGAAGGAGGTGTCCATGTACCCACCGTCTGCATTCGCGTCCCTCTATGAGCGTCCGGCCCTGCCGGTCGTCTACGACACGCCGCCGCTGATCACGAGCCGCCGGCCGCTGCTCCTGCGGGCGCTCGACGTGCTGCGCCGCACGCGCGGCGAGCGGCCCGCCGCGCCGGCCGACGCCGCGGCGCTCCTGGCCGAGGCCGTCGAGGCCCGCCGGGCGGCCTGACCGTCGGCTCGCTCAGAGGCGGGCGTGCAGCTCGCGGAGCCGCGCGGCCCCGTGCTCGTCGATCGGCGTGAGCACCGTGATCCGCGCGCTCCGCGCCGGATCGAGCCAGAGGTTCGTGTACTCGAGCGTCAGGTCGCCGAGCTCGGGATGGCGCACGCGCTTCTGCGCGCGGTCGGGCGCGCCGACCTCGTGCCGGGCCCAGCGCTCTCGGAACTCGGGCGAGGCCTCGAGCAGCCGCTCGACGAGCGAGCGCCATGACGGGTCGTCGACGTGCTCCGCCATCGCCGCGCGGTACTCGCCGACCATGCGGTCGACCGACTCGTCCCAGTCGACGAGGACGCGCTGCCAGCCGGGATGCGTGAACGAGAGCCAGAGGCAGTTCCGGTCCGCCGGGTCGAGGTCGTCGAGGAACGGGAAGAAGCTCCGGTTGACGCGGTTGTAGGCGAGGATGTCCCAGCGCGCGTTCAGCAGCACCGCCGGGTTCGGCTCGAGCGCGCTGAGCACGCCGCGCGCGGTCGGGAAGAGCGTCCCGCACAGGTCGTTCTCCGCCGGCGCGACGGCGACGCCGGCGAGCGCAAAGAGATGCGTGCGCTCGTGCGGGTCGAAGCGGAGGGAGCGTGCGATCGACTCGAGCACCTGCGGCGACGGGTTGATCTCGCGGCCCTGCTCGAGCCACGTGTACCAGGTGACGCCGACGCCCGCGAGCTGCGCGACCTCCTCGCGGCGCAGCCCCGGCGTCCGCCGCCGGCGCGACCGCGGCAGGCCGACGATCTCGGGGCCGAGACGCTCCCGGCGTGTGCGCAGGAATGCGCCCAGCTCCTGGCGCCGTGTGCCGATGACCGCGCTCATCCGACCAGTATTCCGGGACCGGACCACCCTGAGCCAGGTGCTCCGGATACCAGGATAAATGCGCTCTGGTCCAGGGTTCCGCCGGGACGGCAGTCTCCGTGGATGACCAACGCAATCGCATACGAGACCGCCCGCCTCGACCGGCGGGCCCGGGCGATGCTGCTCGCCCTGTGCGGCGCCCTCTTCCTCGACGCGCTCGACGTGTCGATGGTCGGCGTCGCCCTTCCGTCCATCCGCAACGACCTGCACATGAGCACGAGCTCGCTGCAGTGGGTCGTCAGCGCGTACGTCCTCGGCTACGGCGGCTTCCTGCTCCTCGGCGGCCGCGCCGCCGACCTGCTCGGCCGGCGCCGGGTCTTCGTCCTCGCGCTCGGCGTGTTCGTCGTCGCCTCGACGCTCGGCGGCGTCGCGCACGACGGCAACCTGCTGATCGCCACGCGCTTCATCAAGGGAGTCAGCGCGGCGTTCACCGCACCGGCCGGTCTGTCGATCATCACGACGAGCTTCCCGGAAGGCCCCGTGCGCACGAAGGCCCTCACGATCTACACCGCAACCGGTGCGATCGGCTTCTCGCTCGGGCTCGTGTTCGGCGGCCTGCTGACCGAGCTCGGCTGGCGCTTCGTCTTCTTCCTGCCGGCTCCCGTCGCGCTGCTCGCCCTGATCGGCGCGCTCCGCTTCGTGCCCCGCGACGGCGCCCGCGTCCACGCAGCGCGGCGGTTCGACGCCGCCGGCGCCGTGTTGATGACCGGCTCGATGCTGCTGCTCGTCTACACGCTCGTCGAAGCGCCGACCGTCGGCTGGGCGGCCGCGCGCACCCTCGGCTCGTTCGTCGGCGTCGCGCTGCTGCTGGCGGCGTTCGTCGTGCGCGAGCTGCGGGCGGCGGCGCCGCTCGTCCGCCTCGGCCTGCTCCGCTCGCAGACGCTCGTGCGGGCGAACCTCGGCGCGATGGCGCTCTTCGGCGGCTGGGTCGGCTTCCAGTTCATCGCCACGCTCTACATGCAGCAGCTGCGCGGATGGTCGCCGATCGAGACCGGGCTCGCGATCTTCCCGGGCGGCGCCCTCGTCGTGCTCCTGTCGCCGGCGCTCGCCCCGCTGATCGCCCGTGTCGGCCCGACGCGGCTGATCGCCACCGGGCTGCTGTCCGCGGCGGCCGGCTACGCGCTGTTCGTCCGGATCGGGCTCCACTCGGGGTACGCCGCGGACGTGCTGCCGTCGATGGTGCTGCTCGGCGTCGGCTTCGCGCTCGCGTTCGGCCCGCTGAACATCGCCGGGACGACCGGCGTCGCACCGGCCGAGCAGGGGCTCGCCGGCGGGCTCCTGAACACGTCGTTCCAGTTCGGCGGTGCGCTCGTGCTCGCGATCGTCACGGCGGTGAACAACGCGAACACCGGCAGCGCGACGCCGCAGGGGCTGCTCGACGGCTTCCATCCGGCGCTCGTCGTCTCCGTCGCCGCCGCACTCGTCGGTGCGGTCGCCGTCGGCGCCCGGCTGCCGGGCCGGCGGGACGAGACGGTGATCGAGGCCGAGGTGGAGGTCGAGGCCGCCTAGCTACGGTAGAGGCATGTCGGTGCTCGACGTCCCGCTGCGCTCGCTCGACGGCGCGCCGCTTCGGCTCGAGGGCCCTGCGCTGATCGTCAACGTCGCCTCGTACTGCGGCCTCACGCCGCAGTACGAGGGGCTGCAGGCGCTGCACGAGCGGTACGCGCCGTCGGGCGTCACGGTGCTCGGCGTCCCGTGCAACCAGTTCGGCGCGCAGGAGCCCGGGACGGCAGACGAGATCAAGACCTTCTGCGAGACCTCGTACGGCGTCAGCTTCCCGTTGACGGAGAAGCTCGACGTGAACGGTGAGCACCGGCATCCGCTCTACGAGCTGCTGGTGACGACGCCGGACGAGGAGGGCGACGCCGGCGACGTGCAGTGGAACTTCGAGAAGTTCCTCGTCGACCGCGACGGGCAGCCGGTCGCGCGCTTCCGGCCGGCGACGACGCCGGACGACCCGCGCATCGCCGCGGCGATCGAATCGGCCTTGAACAAATAGGACATACAACGATTCGTCGCTAACGAGACGGCGCCGCCGGCGTCGAATCGGACAACCGATGGCGATCCGGATCCCCTTCCCAGTGGAGGAGCCGCCGCAGGTCGAGCTGACGACGTATCCCGTCGCCGAGCTCGCGCTGAGCCTGCACACGGTGTTCGCCCCCGGCCGCAGCGTCGAGATGACGCAGTTCTCGCGGCGCATGCGGGCGCGCCTGCCGAAGCCGGTCGCCGCCGAGCTCGACACGCTCGGCTTCCTGCTCGGACCGCCGGCGCCGGCGCCGTTCTCGTTCCCGGAGGGCGATGCCGTACCGGTCGGCGACGCGCTCGACGCGGTGACGCCGAAGACGGAGGCATTGCAGTTCTCGCTCGCGATGCATCTCGAGCTCGACAACGGCTGTCCGCGCGACCCCGGGGTGCTCGAGGAGATCGCGCGCGATCCCGAGGCGATCGCCGGCCGCTTCATCCAGCTGCTCGCCGACTACTGGCGGCATGCCTTCGAGCGGGAGTGGGAGGTGGTCGAGGCCCGCGCGGCGCTCGCACGCGTCGACGCCGAGCTGACGGTGGCGCGCGGCGGCATCGGGCAGCTGCTGTCGGCGACGACGAAACGGGCGCGCCTGACGCCGGACGGGATCCACGTCACGCCGCTCTTCCCGCGCGACATGGAGGTGCCGCTGCAGGACGACCGCGTGCTGCCGGTCGTGCTGAGCCTCTTCAGCGATCCGTGGGTGATCACGCGCTACTGGCCGGCGGCGGGTCTCGTGCTGCCGGCGCCGGACGGGTCGCGACGCGTCACGCCGCCGAGCCTCGAGCTCGTGCAGGAGCTCGACGCGATCGCGGACGCGACCCGGCTGACGATGCTCCGCCTCGTCGCCGAGCAGCCTCGCTCGACGCGGGAGCTCTCGGCGCTCCTCGGGCTGAGCGAGGCCGGCGTGTCGAAGCACCTGCACCGGCTCGCGGACGCGGGCCTCGTCGTCGGCGAGCGCCGCGGGTACTACGTCCTCTACCGGCTGCTGCCCGAGCGCGCGCTTGCCGCGTCGACCGCACTGCTCGACTTCCTGCGCGTCGCGACCGATTCGCCGGCGGGTTGATCCCGCGAACTCCCGCGATCCGGATGCGTCGGATTGCGTGATGACCGCCGAGAACTGGCATGGGGTCGAGCTGCGCCACCTGGCGGCGCTGCGAGCCGTGGCCGCAGCGCGCTCGTTCAGCGACGCCGCGCGTTCGCTCGGCTAC
>JBEQUF010000253.1:0-3126 GCA_040349295.1 Actinomycetota bacterium
CGCCCAGCGAGTGCCGCAGGAAGGCCCGGACGGCCGTCAGCTTGCGGGCGACCGAGGTGGGGGCGAGCTTGCCGCGGCCGCCGCGCGCCGTTCCGAGCCATCCCACGTACTCGACGAGCACGCGGACGTCGACCGACTCGAGGTCTCGCTCGCCGAGCCAGCGCAGGAACTCCGCAACATCGGTGCGATAGGCGCGCTTCGTCGCAGCCGAGAGCGACGGCGACTCGAGGAAGCGCTCGGCTGCGAGGTGCGCATTCATCCGAACGGTCCAACTTCGCCGTCCTGATAGGTCTTCCTCATGCGCCACGGGACGAAGGTCTGGGTCGCGCTCGTGATCGTCTACATCCTGTGGGGCTCGACGTATCTCGGGATCGAGATGACCGGCGAGACGATCCCGCCGCTCTTCGCCGTCGGCGTGCGCTTCCTCTGCGCCGGCCTGCTGATGGCGGCACTGACGCGGTGGCAGCGCGGGCCTTCCGTGTTCAAGGTGCCGCTCCGCGAGCTCGCGAGCGCGGCGCTGATCGGCGCCCTGCTCCCGGGCGCGAACGCCGTGCTCTTCGTGGCCGAGCAGCATGTGGCGACCGGTCTCAGCGCGCTGATCATCGGCTCCGTGCCGCTGTGGCTCGTGCTGCTGCGGACGGCGAACGGCGACCGGCCGCCGCCGAAGGCGCTCCTCTCTGTCCTCGTCGGCTTCGGCGGTCTCGCGATCCTCGTCCGGCCGAGCGGCGGCGCGTCGCTCGGCTACCTCCTGCTCGTCGTCGCGTCGGCCGTGATGTGGGCGGTCGGCTCGTATCTCTCCAGCCGGCTGCCGCTGCCGCTCGACTCCTTCGCGGCGACGACGTACGAGATGCTCGCCGGCGGGCTTGTGCTGCTGCCGATCGGGATCGCCGCGACGAGCCCGCACCCGTCGCACTTCTCGGCGAGGTCGATCGGCGGCTTCTGGTACCTCGTCACCTTCGGCTCGGTCGTCGGGTACACCGCCTACGTCTGGCTGCTCGACAACGCGCCGCTCGGGACGGTCGCAACGTATGCGTATGTGAACCCGGTGGTGGCGATCGCGCTCGGGGCGGTCGTGCTGCACGAGCACCTCTCCTGGACGGTGGGGATCGGCGCGCTCCTCGTCCTCGCCTGCGTCGCCGTCGTCGTCCGCGAAGAGGCCGTGCCGGCCACCGTCGAGCCCGTATCCTTGGAGTGATGGCTGCGACGGAGACCCGGCTCGGCGAGTTCGCGACGCATCTGTCCGGTGGGACGTACGAGGTGGCGAGCCCCTACGACGGCAGCGTCGTCGCCGTCGTGCACCGTGCGTCGCCCGACGACGTCGAGCAGGCGATCGTCCGGGCCGTCGAGGCGTTCGAGCGCACGCGGCACCTGCCGTCGTGGCAGCGGGAGCAGATCCTGCGCCAGGTCTCCGAGGGCATCGCCGCGCGCCGGCAGGAGCTGGGCGAGACGATCGCGCTCGAGGCGGGCAAGCCGCTGAAGACGGCGCTGCTCGAGGTCGACCGCGCGACGTTCACGTTCAAGATCGCCGCCGAGGAGTCGAAGCGGATGTACGGCGAGATCGTCCCGCTCGACTGGCTGCCCGGCAACGACGGCCGCCGCGCCGAGATCCGGCGCGTGCCGCTCGGCGTCGTCACCGGCATCAGCCCGTTCAACTTCCCCCTCAACCTCGTCTCGCACAAGGTGGCGCCGTCGCTCGCCGTCGGCAATCCGATGCTGCTGCGCCCGGCGTCGCAGACGCCCCTGAGCGCGCTGAAGCTGGCCGAGATCGTGGCCGAGACCGACTGGCCCGAGGGCGCGTTCGCCGTCCTCCCGTGCTCGACCGACGTCGCGCGGCCGCTGGTCGAGGACGAGCGGATCAAGAAGCTCACGTTCACCGGCTCGCCGGCCGTCGGCTGGGGGCTCAAGGCGAAGGCGGGCATGAAGCGCGTCACGCTCGAGCTCGGCGGCAACGCGGCCGTGATCGTCAACGACGACGCCGACGTCGACTACGCGGCCGAGCGCGTCGCCTGGGGCGGCTTCTCCTATGCGGGGCAGACGTGCATCTCCGTGCAGCGCGTCTACGTGCACGAGTCGGTGTACGACCGCTTCGTCTCGCAGCTGATCCCGCGCGTCGAGGCGCTGAAGGTCGGCGATCCGCTCGATCCCGACACCGACGTCGGCCCGGTGATCGACGGCGGCAATGCCGACCGGATCGAGGAGTGGCTCGACGAGGCTCGCGACGCCGGCGTCGAGGTGCTCACCGGCGGCGAGCGCGAGGGCAACGTCTGGCGCCCGACGGTGCTCGCGAACGCCGACGAGCGGCTGCGCGTGCAGTGCGAGGAGGTCTTCGCACCGCTCCTCAGCGTCAACCGCTTCAGCGACGTCGACGACGCGATCGCCAAGGCGGGCGACAGCCAGTTCGGGCTGCAGGGCGGCATCTTCACCAACGACATGCGGGTCGTCGAGAAGGCGTTCGACCGCATCGACGTGGGCGGCCTGATGGTCAACGACGTGCCGACGTTCCGCATCGACCACATGCCCTACGGCGGCGTCAAGCAGTCGGGCCTCGGCCGTGAAGGGATTCGTTACGCGATCGAGGAGATGACGGAGCTGAAGCTGCTGACGATCAACGCGCGAGCGCGTTGATCGTCGAGGAACTCCGCGCAACGGAGAGCGCGGTCTCCGGTGCGCTCCGTGCTGTCAGGCTCGTCGTGCGGCCGGCTGCTCGCCCGGCAGTAGCGCGTAGATCGCCCAGTCCTGCCGCCGGGCGAGGCGGGGGTTCCAGTGGGCCGAGCGGAGGACGCCCTCGCAGGTGAAGCCCGCCTTCTCGGCGACGCGGCAGGAGCCGGCATTCTGCGGATCCGCACGCAGGAAGACGCGCGCCGCGCCGCTCTCGAACGCGTACTGCGCCAGCAGCCGCACAGCCCGCGTCATGTGCCCTCTGCCACGCGCGTCCGCGCGGATCCAGTAGCCGACCTCGGCCACGTGGTCGGCCTCGTCCCAGCGCAGTCCGATCGAGCCGAGGATGCGGCCGGTCACGGCGTCCGTCAGCGCGAACTTCTCCTCGCCCTCCATGCCGATGTAGAACTCCGCGTCGGCGACCGTATAGGGCTGCGGGACGCGGTCGAGCCAGCGGGCGATCTCGGG
>JBEQUF010000257.1:0-10068 GCA_040349295.1 Actinomycetota bacterium
GCGGCAAGCAACAGCTTCGAGCGAAATCCATTCACTTCTCACCCCTCCAGTTGAGCGTGATCTGGTTCGGGCGGGAGTATGTGCCGTTCGCGGCGATGCCGCAAGGGGCGCTCGAGAGCGCCGAGATTTCCGTTCCGGGTCGGCTCCGGTTTGTTAGGCCGCGACGGAGATGAGGTCGCGCAGGGCGCCGAGCCGGGCGAGCGCTTGGCCCTCGAGCTGCCGGACGCGCTCGCGCGTCAGGTCGAGCTCGTGCCCGATCGCCTCGAGCGTCCACGGCTCGCCCTCGAAGCCGAACCGCAGCTCGAGGATCCGCCGCTCGCGCTCCGGGAGCGCGTCGAGCGCGCGGCGCACGCCCTGGCGGCGCAGCGACTCCTCGGCCTCCTCGAACGGATCGGCGGCCTCGCGGTCGGCGAAGAGATCGCCGAGCTCGCCCTCGTCGTCGGCGCCGACGGTCTGGTTGAGCGAGACCGACGCATGCGCAGCGCCGAGGGCCTCGTCGATGTGCTGCATCGGCAGGCCCGTCGCCTCCGCGAGCTCCTCCTTCGTCGGCTCGCGCCCGAGCTCGACCTCGAGCCGGCGGGCGGCGCGCGACAGCTTCTGCTGGCGCTCGACGACGTGGACGGGGACGCGAATCGTGCGGGCGTGGTTCGCGACGGCGCGCTGCACCGACTGGCGGATCCACCACGTCGCGTAGGTCGAGAACTTGTAGCCGCGGCGCCAGTCGAACTTCTCGACGGCGCGGTTCAGGCCGAGCGTCCCCTCCTGGATCAGGTCGAGGAACGGAACGCCGAGACCGCGGTAGCCCTTCGCGATCGAGACGACGAGCCGCAGGTTCGACTCGATCATCCGGCGCTTCGCCGTCGGGTCGCCGCGCTCGATCGCCTTCGCGAGGATGACCTCGTCGGCCGCGGTCAGCAGCTTGTGCTTGCCGACGTCCGCGAGGAAGAGCTGCAGGCTGTCGCCGGCGCCGCCGACCGATGCCGCCGCCTCGGCGGCCGCGAGCTCGGCTTCCTTCTGCGCCTCCTTCTCCTTCTCCGCCTCCGCCACGGCGGCCGGCGTCGCGATCTCGAGGCCGATGCGCTCGAGCTCCGCGGTGAGATCCTCGACGTCCTGGTCGTCGAGGTCGAGCTCGACGCAGAACGCCTCGAGCTCGGCCGGGTCGAGGTAGCCGCGCTCCTGCGCGCCTTCGACCATCGCCTTCGCCTGGTCGGTCTCGAGCAACTCGTGCAGCTGGTTCTGCGTCAGGGCTACCTCAGTCCTTTCAGTCCTGGATCAGCTGGGCGACAAACTGCGCTTCTCACCATAGGAGCGAAATCCTCGTTCCGCCACATCGCAACGCGCTCCAAAGGTCGGAAATTCCTTCTGCATTGTACGACGGAGGTCGGCGGCGAAAAGTTGACCGCTCAGGACGTGCGCCTTCGTGCGGCGGGCTTCTTCGCGGACGGACCCTTCGCCCGGCGCTCGGCGAGCAGCTCGAGCGCGCGCTCCTGTGTGATCCCGGTCGGGTCGTCACCGGTGCGGAGGCTCGCGTTCGTCTCGCCGTCCGTGACGTACGGCCCGAAGCGGCCCTCCTTGACGACGATCGCCTTGCCGCTCACCGGGTCGTTCCCGAGCTGCGCGAGCGGCGGCTTCGCCTGGCCGCGCCCGCGCCGCTGCCGCGGCTGCGCGAGCACCGCGAGCGCGTCCGGCAGCGAGATCGTCAGCAGCTGCTCCTCCGACTCGAGCGACCGCGACTCCGTGCCCTTCTGCACGTACGGGCCGTAGCGGCCGTTCCTCGCCGTCACCTCCTCGCCGTCCTCGTCGACGCCGACGACGCGCGGCAATGAGAGCAGCTCGAGCGCCTGGTCGTGGGTCAGCGTGTCGAGCGACATGCTCTTGAAGAGCGACGCCGTGCGCGGCTTCTCCTTCGAGCCGTCCTCGAGCACTTCGGTCACGTACGGCCCGTAGCGGCCGCTGCGCGCGACGATCATCCGTCCGGTCTCGGGGTCGACGCCGAGCTCGCGCTCGCCCGACGGCTGCGCGAGCAGCTCCTCGGCCTTCTCGATCGTCAGCTCGTCCGGGACGACGTCGTCCGGGATGTTCGCGCGCTGCTCGCCGCGCTCGAGATACGGGCCGTAGCGCCCGACCCGCACGGTGATGTCGCTGCCCGGGATCTTGAAGCTGTTCACCTCGCGCGCGTCGATCGCGCCGAGATCCTGGACGAGGTCGTGCAGCCCGGGCTGGCCGTCGCCGAAGTAGAAGCGGCTCAGCCATGCATTGCGCGCCTCGTCGCCGGCGGCGATGCGGTCGAGGTCGTCCTCCATCGACGCGGTGAACTGGTAGTCGACGTAGCGCTTGAAGTGCTGCTCGAGCAGCTCGACGACGCTGAACGCGAGATAGGACGGCACGAGCGCCGTGCCCTTCTTGAACACGTAGCCGCGGTCGAGGATCGTGCCGATGATCGACGCGTAGGTCGACGGGCGGCCGATGCCGAGCTCCTCGAGCGTCCGCACGAGCGTCGCCTCCGTGTAGCGCGCCGGCGGGTTCGTCTCGTGACCCTGCGGCTCGAGCTCCTTCAGCGTCACGACGTCGCCCTCGCTCAGGTTCGGGAGGCGGCGCTCGTCGTCGTCGCTCGACTCGTGCTCGTCGCGACCTTCCTCGTACGCGGCGAGGAAGCCGCGGAACGTGATCACCGTGCCCGACGCGCCGAACTCGACCTGCTCGTTCTGCGTGCTCGTGCCGGCGAGGCGGAGGGAGACGGTCTGGCCTTCCGCGTCCTTCATCTGCGACGCGATCGTCCGCATCCAGATCAGCTCGTACAGCGCGCTCTGGTCGCGGTCGAGCTCGCCGCGCACGTCCTGCGGCGTGCGGAACGTGTCGCCGGCCGGGCGGATCGCCTCGTGCGCCTCCTGCGCGTTCTTCACGCGGCGCTCGTAGCGGCGCGGCGCCTCGGGGACGTGGTCGTCGCCGAAGAGCTCGCGCGCCTGCGTGCGCGCCGCGTGCAGCGCCGAGTCCGACAGCGTCGTCGAGTCGGTGCGCATGTAGGTGATGTACCCGTTCTCGTAGAGCCGTTGGGCGATGCGCATCGTCGTCTGCGCCGAGAAGCGCAGCTTGCGGCTCGCCTCCTGCTGCAGCGTGGACGTCATGAACGGCGGGCTCGGCTTGCGCGAGTACGGCTTGCGCTCGACGCGCGAGACGTGGAAGGCGCTCTGCTCGAGGCGCGAGGCGAGCGCGCGCGCGGCCTCCTCGTCGAGCTGGAGCGCGTCGGTGCGGAGCTTGCCGTCGGGGCCGAAGTCGCGGCCGAGCGCGAGCCGCTTCCCGTCGACCGTCACGAGCCGCGCTTCGAAGGATTCGGGGTCGAACGTCGCCGCGATGTCCCACCAGGCGGCGGCGCGGAACGCCATCCGCTCGCGCTCGCGCTCGACGACGAGCCGCGTAGCCACCGACTGGACGCGGCCGGCGCTGAGGCCGCGGGTGATCTTCTTCCAGAGGACCGGCGAGATCTCGTAGCCGTAGAGCCGGTCGAGGATCCGCCGGGTCTCCTGCGCGTCGACGAGCCGCTCGTCGATGGCGCGGGTCTGGTCGAGGGCGCGGGTGATCGCGTCCTTCGTGATCTCGTGGAAGACCATCCGCTTGACCGGCACCTTGGGCTTCAGCACCTCGAACAGGTGCCAGGCGATCGCCTCGCCCTCGCGGTCTTCGTCCGTCGCGAGCAGGAGCTCGTCGGCGTCCTTGAGGAGCTTCTTCAGCTCGGAGACCTTCTTCTTCTTGTCCGGGTCGACGACGTAGAGCGGCTGGAACCCGTGCTCGACGTCGACCCCGAGGCGCGCCCACTTCTCCTTCTTGTATTCGGCCGGGATGTCGGCCGCGCGCTCGGGCAGATCGCGGATGTGGCCCACGCTGGACTCGACGACGAAGTCGTCGCCCAGGTAGCCCGCAATGGTCTTCGCCTTGGCAGGCGACTCGACAATGACGAGTCGCTTCTGCTTCCCGTCGACTGCCATGGCTGGTCAAGATAGCTCCCATGCGTCCGAGCGCCATGTACAGCACCGTGGCCGTCCTGACCTGGCCCCTGCTCCGCGGCGCCTACCGGCTGCGGTCGTCGGGGGTCGAGAACCTCCCCGAGACGGGCGGCTTCGTGCTCGCCTGCAACCACGTCTCGAGCTTCGACCCGTGGCCGCTCGGGATGCCGCTCTGGCCGAAGCGGCAGCTCCGCTTCATGGCGAAGTCGGAGCTCTACTGGTGGCCGCTCACGTACGTCCTGAACGGCGCCGGCGCCTTCCCCGTGCGGCGCGGGCAGCGCGACACGCAGGCGATCGAGACCGCCGTCGCGCTCGTGCGGGACGGCTGGCCGGTGGCGATGTTCCCCGAGGGGACACGGCGGCGGAAGGGGCTCGTCAAGAAGTTCGAGGCCCGGCCGCGCACCGGCGCGGCGCGGATCGCACTCGAGGGCGGCGTCCCGCTCGTGCCCGCCGCGGTCGCCGGCACGGACGGGCTGACGCGGGTGCAGCAGCTCCGCGTCGCCTACGGCCGGCCCGTCGACATCGACGACCTGCGCGGGCGCGAGGACATCCAGGCGGCGGCCCACGAGGCGACGACGCGGCTGATGGACGCGATCTACGCGCTCGAAGCGACGCTGTGACCGGGACCCTGCTCGCCGTCGACGGCGACTCGTTCGCCCACCGCGCGTACCACTCGATGCCGAAGTCCGTGCGCCTGAACGCCGTGCAGGGCTTCACGAACATGGTGCTCACGCTCTGGGAGCGCGAGCGGCCGGACGCCGTGCTCGTCGCGTGGGACACGCTCGAGGTGCCGACGTACCGGCACACCGCGTACGAGCCGTACCAGTCGGGCCGGATCTTCGAGCCCTCGATCCTCGAGCAGCTGCAGCTCCTGCCGCGCGTCTGCGAGGCGCTCGGCTTCTTCGTCGGCAAGGGCGCCGGCTACGAGGCCGACGACTTCCTCGCGGCGGCGTCGCATGCGTGGGACGGCCCCGTGCTCGTCGCCACCTCCGACCGCGACGCCTTCCAGCTCGTGAACGAGCACGTGACGATCCTGCAGCCGGTGAAGGGCGTGAGCGAGGTGGCGCGCATCGGGCCGGCCGAGGTGCGCGAGCGCTACGGCGTCGACCCGGAGCAGGTGCCCGACCTGATCGCGTTGCGCGGCGACCCGTCCGACAAGCTGCCGGGCGCGCGCGGCATCGGCCCGAAGAAGGCGGCGGAGATCCTGGCGCAGCACCGCACGCTCGAGGACGTGCTCGAAGCGGGGCGCTTCGCGGCGGAGGCGGAGGACTTGCGGCTGTACCGGCGAATCGCGCAGATGGACGCCTCTGCCCCCCTTCCCCCTCTCTCTCCCCAGAGACCCAGCTGGTCGGAGGCGTCCGCTCTCTTCACCGAGCTCGGCCTGGACGGTCTCGCGCGCCGGGTAGATTCGCTGCGATCGACGTCCTGAGTCATCCGCAGCTCGCGGAGCTGCATCCGACGGGGTCCCATCCGGAACGCGCCGCCCGACTGCGCGTCCTCCACGAGCGCTTCCCCGGCTACACGGTCGGCCGCGCCGCGACCGACGAGGAGCTCCTCCTCTGCCACACGCCGGAGCACGTCGCGCGCATCGGCCGGATCGAGGAGTTCATGCTGCTCGACAACGACACCGTCGCCGGGCCGACGACCGACGAGGCGGCGCGGCTCGCCGCCGGGACGGCGATCGAGGCCGCGCGCACCGGCGGCTTCGCCCTCGTCCGCCCGCCGGGGCATCACGCCCTCGCCGACCGCGCGATGGGCTTCTGCATCTACGACAACGTCGCGATCGCCGCGCGTGCCTCCGGCTGCCGACGGGTCGCGATCGTCGACTTCGACGTGCACCACGGCAACGGCACCGAGGCGATCTTCCGCGAGGACGACTCGGTGCTCTTCGTCTCGCTGCACCAATGGCCGTTCTATCCCGGGAGCGGCGGCCCCGACGACCAGCTCGAGACGACCGTGAACGTCCCGCTCGCCGCCGGCTCCGGCGACCCTGAGTACGTGCGCGCATTCGCGGAGATCGTCGAGCCCGCCGTGCGCCGCTTCGACCCCGAGCTCGTGCTCGTCTCGGCCGGCTTCGACGCGCACGAGGAGGATCCGCTCGCCGAGATGGAGGTGACCGCCGACGGCTTCCGCGAGCTCGCGAAGCGCTGCGCGGCGCTCGGCCCCCGCGTGGCGGCGGTGCTCGAGGGCGGCTACGAGACGCACACGCTGCCGTTTCTCGTCGAGGCGGCGCTGGAAGGATTCACGGGCTGATGCGCCGTCTCCTCGAATGGCTCGCGACGCTCGCCGTCGCCGCGGTGGTCGTGCTCGTGTTCGAGGCGGAGGTGGCGAAGCCGTACCGCATCCCCTCGTCGTCGATGGAGCCGACGCTGCACTGTGCGAAGCCCGGCGACGAGTGCGAAGGCTCCTTCAACGACCGCGTGATCGCCGACCGGCTCTCGTATGTCTTCGGGAGCCCGAAGCGCGGGCAGATCGTCGTCTTCAAGGCGCCGGCCGCCGCATCGGTCTGCGGCAGCAACGACGGCGGTTCGACGTTCGTCAAGCGGCTGATCGGCCTCCCCGGCGACACCGTCGCCGAGCGGAGCGGCGTCGTCTACGTCGACGGCAGGAAGCTCGTCGAGCCCTACATCGACCCCCGGATGCGCGACGGATTCACGAAGAGCTACGGCCGCGTGCCGGCGGGGCACTACTTCTTCATGGGCGACAACCGCGCGTTCTCGTGCGACTCGCGCACCTGGGGCAGCGTCCCCCGCTCCAGCCTGATCGGCCGCGTCCTGCTGACGTACTTCCCGTTCTCGCGCCTCGGCTTCCACTAGAAGCGAAAGGCCCCGTCTCCGAGGCCCTTTGCTGCCGCAGCATTCCGCCTGAACCGCCTTGCGTGGAAGCAGGAAGTTCGCTGGGTTCATCATCGGCTGCGGGCCGGCGGACCACGTGACCCGCGGTAGGTGATCGGCATCCCCCAGCGTGGGGGATATCTAGGCGGCGCGCGCGCTGGAGAGCTGCTCGAGCGCCTCGCGCCGCGAGGACACGCCGAGCTTGCGCATCAGGCTCTTCACGTGCGAGCGGACGGTGTGCTCGGAGATGAAGAGCCGCTTGGCGATCTCGTCCGTGCCGAGATGCTCGTCGAGCAGGAGCAGCACCTCGACCTCGCGGGCCGAGAGGGCCTCGGCGATGCGGTCCGGCACGCCGGAGCCGCGGCCGTTCCCGTGGCGGACCTGGTCGAGCAGCCGGCGGGCAATCGAGCCCGACAGGGCGGCCTCGCCCTGCGCGACGCCGTCGAGGAAGGCGGCGATCCGCTCCGGCGGCTCGCTCTTCATCAGGTAGCCGGCGGCGCCGCCGCGAATCGCGGCGAGCAGGTTCTCCTCGGTGCCCGAGGCGGTGAGGACGACGACCTCGCAGTTCTGGGCGGCGTCGCGCAGCTTCGGCAGCGCGGTCAGGCCGTCCATGCCCGGCATCGAGAGGTCGAGCAGCACGAGATCGGGCTGGAGCCGCGCCGCCTCCTCGATCGCCTCCCGCCCGTCCGAGGCGACGCCGACGACGTCGAGCCCGTGGGAGCCCAACAGGGTCGCGAGCGCGTCGCGGGTCAGCGGATGGTCGTCGACGATCAGGATCCTCGTGGCCACTCTGACCCTTATCGGCAGGAGCACCCGTGCCGACAAGTAGGAATGTGAAAGGGCAGCGGACCGACGTGCAGAGCTGGCTCTGGAGCGAGATCCTGCTCGCCGGCCTGCTCGGCGCCAGCCTGGCGCTCTTCCTCGCCTACCCCGTCCTGCAGACGCGGTGGGACCTGCCGGAGCTCCGGCTCGTCCTCCTCACGGCCATCGCCGGGATCGGCCTCCTCGTCGCCGTCCTCGGCGCCGCCCGCTACTCGGCCGATGGCCGCCGCCTCGACCTGCTCCTCGCGAGCGGCTTCTTCGTGCTCTCGCTCTCCTCGCTCGTCTTCCTGATCGCCCCCCGCTTCGGCGGCAGCGACATCAAGCCGGCCGAGAGCTGGTCGGGCCTAATCGGCGCGATCGCCGGCATGGTGCTGATCGCGGCCGCGCCGTACGCGAAGGGCCGAAGCAAGTACCGCGACTGGGCGATCGCGAACGCGGTCGCCGCCGTCGGCATCGGCCTCTTCGTCGCCTGGTCGCTGCTGCGGGCGCTCGGCACCGCGCTGCCGCCGCTGACGATCGCGGGCTCCGACCAGCAGCCCTTCTACCTCACCGCGACGCTGGCGCTGCAGGCGTTCGTGACGCTGATCGCCGTCCTCGGCTGGGGCGGCCGCTTCCTGCGCCACGGCGAGGACATCGCCCGCTGGCTCGCGCTCGGCTTCACGCTCATGCTCTTCGCGGCGCTGCACCTCGTCTTCCAGCCGCTCCTCGCCGGCAACTACGTGTCGCAGGGCGACTTCCTGAAGATGCTGGCGTACGTCGTCATCCTCGTCGGCGCCTGGCGGACGATCCAGTCGGCCGAGTTCGGGCGGGCGGTCGCCGAGGAACGCGCGCGCGTCGCGCGGGAGATCCACGACGGGCTCGCGCAGTATCTCTTCGCCGTCTCGACGCACGCTTCGATGCTCGAGGCGGGCGCACCCGTCACCGAGATCGCGCCGCGACTGAAGGAGGCCGCCTCGCTCGCGCAGCAGGAGGCGCGCTTCGCGATCCTCGCCCTGTCGTCGGCGGCCGGCAACGCGCCGTTCGACGCGGCGCTCCGTCGCTACATCGAGTTCCTGACCGCCGACGGCGCGCTCGACGTCGAGCTCGAGGTCGACCGCTCGATCCGCCTCGCACCCGACGAGCAGATCGAGATCTTCCGCATCGTCCAGGAGGGCCTGTCGAACGTCCGCAAGCACGCGAACGCGACGCGCGCCGAGGTGATGATCGGCCAGCGCGCGTACGGCGAGCGCTATGTCGCGATCCGCGACGACGGCGACGGCTTCGACGGCGAGGAGGCGCCCGCGGGCCAGGGGCTGAAGAACATGCGCGCCCGCGCCGAGTCGATCGAGGGCGGGTTCTCGCTGCGGTCGTCGCCCGGCCGCGGCACCGCGCTCGAGGTCGTCCTGCGGACGTAAGAGCGTGTAGCATTCGCTACGAAGGAGGTAGCGATGTCGTTGCACATGCCGCATCCGCACGCCCCACACCTGCACGCCCCGCACCCGCACATCGAGGAGCACCCGTGGCGGGCCCTGCCGATCGCCATGGGGATGATCGTCCTCCTCGCGATCGTGCTGATCGTCGTCAGCTTCGCGCTGTCGAAGTGGGTCGCCGGCCAGGCGTACTGATGAGTGTGACGCTGCGCTACGAGATGCGCAGCGTCACACTCGGATAACCGACCGACGGGCTGACGACGCGGAGCTTCTGGCCCGCGTGGGCGGCGATCGTCCGCTGGAACGCGCCGACCGCGTTCGTCCGCATCGCCCCGCCGACCGTCGCCCAGCCGGTGCCGGTCCACCGCTCGAGCATGTACGTGCGGCGTCCGGACCCCGGCCGCACCTCGCCCCACACGATCGTGCGCGTGCCCGTGCGCGACACCTGCGCGAGCGGCAGCCCGAAGGCGCGGTACGAGGGCTTGGGCGTGCCGCCCGCCGTGAAGAAGCCGCTCTGCCAGCCCTCGCCGGAGCTGTCGTCTCTGACCATGAAGTTGATCAGCATCGTCACGCCGGCCTGCCGGTAGACGCGGAGCGCCGCCTGGTCGATGTACGCAGCCTGGAGCGCCGGCGACACGCCGAGCAGGCGATCGGGCGGATTCGTCTGGTAGCCGTACTCGGTCAGCCAGATCGGCGTCGACGCGCCGAAGTACCGCGTCACGTCGGCGCGGATCGTCGTCAGGTGCGCCATGGTGAACGTCCTGCACCACGAGCACGGGTCGACGTACGGCGTCTCGCGCGGGCTGCCCGGATACGGGTTCTGCGCGTACGCGTCGAGCTTCGCGTGCGCCGCACGCATGCCCTGCATGAACGCCAGCGGCGCCATCCCGCTCGAGGTCTTGCGCGGCGACGTGACGCCGCCCGCGACTTCGTTCGCGCCGTTCGCCTTGTGGAGATAGACGTACGCGGGGTTGAGGACGCGCCTGACGTAGAGGCTGGGCG
>JBEQUF010000260.1:0-13742 GCA_040349295.1 Actinomycetota bacterium
TCGGGTTCGGCGAGGAACGCGGCCCAGCGGCAGAGGTCGGCGACCGTCCCCCACATCTGGCCGGCGGCGATCCACGCGCCCGTCTCGATCGGCGCCTCGTCCCAGACGCCCTCCTCGAACGGCTTGACGAGGAAGCCGGCGGCCGCGGTCGAGTCGGGGTCGAAGCTCGTCCGCGTCAGCCCGACCGGCTGCAGCAGCCGCTGCTCGACGTAGTCGCGGTACGGCAGCCCGCTCACGCGCTCGACGACGACGCCGAGCAGCGCGAACGCCAGGTTCGAGTAGTGGAACCGCTGGCCGGGCGGCAGCACGCGTTCGGCCCGGTCGAGCGTCGACAGCAGCTCGTCGACGTCGGCGAAGCGCTGGTTCAGCCACGCGTCGTCGTGCGTCTCCCGCTGCAGGCCGCTCGTGTGCGAGAGCAGCCGTCGCAGCGTCGGCGCGTGCGCCGCTCCCTCGACGTGCACGTCGAGGCGATCCTCGAGATCGAGCTTGCCCGCGTCGCGCAGCTGCATGATCGCCGCCGCGGTGAACGTCTTCGTGATCGAGCCGAGGCGGTACTGGGCGCCGGCCGTCGCACCGTCGCCCACCGCCGTCTCCCACACGACCTCGCCGTCGCGCACCACGGCGGCGGCGATGCTCGGCAGCCGCTTCTCGGACTGCTCGCGCGCGACGAGCAGCTCGAGCTCGGCGCGCAGCGTCTCAGGCAGCGACACGTTCGCGCTCGAGGATCGCGGCCGCGCCGTCGGCGTCCTCGTCGGTGATGCCGTTGTAGACGACCGCGCGCAGCCAGCCGGGCCGGAGGTTGCCGACGAGCAGCCCCTGCTCCTGCAGCCGCTGCTGCAAGCCCGGCGCATCCTCGAAGGCGACGAAGTTCGTCTCCGCCTCCGGGTCGATGCGCCTCGCGCGCGCGTGGTCGTCGGCGAGCCGGTCGACGAGGTTGTCGATCGCGTACAGGGCGCCCGCGGCGAGCACGCCCGCCTGGCGCATCGCGCCGCCGAAGAGGAACTTCGACTCCCACGCCTTCTCGATCATCGCCGCGCTGCCGGCGACGACCGCGCCGAGCGGGCAGCACAGACCCTTCGAGAAGCAGATCGTCACCGAGTCGGCCCGGCTCGCCCACTCGCGCACGGGCACCCCGGCCGCGACGCTCGCGTTGAAGAGCCGCGCGCCGTCGAGGTGGAGCTTCGCGCCGCGCTCGTGCGCCGCGTCGACCGCCGCACGGAACTCGTCGACCGGCCACACGCGGCCGCCGCTCGACCGGTGCGTGTTCTCGAGGACGACGATGCCGCCCGGGCCGAGCTCCGGCTCCTGCTCGATCTGCTCGGGCGTCAGACGTCCGAAGTCGCCCGGCCGCGCCTGCATGACGAGCCCCGAGTGGATCGCCGGGCCGCCCATCTCGTAGACCATGACGTGCGTCCGCTCCTCGGCGAGCAGCGTCGCGCCCGGCGTCGTCTGCGCGCGCAGCGCGATCTGGTTCGCCATCGTCGCGGTCGGCACGAACAGCGCCGCCTCGTGCCCGAGGAGCTCCGCCATGCGGCGCTGCAGCTCGTTGACGGTCGGATCCTCGCGGTACTGCTCGTCGCCCACCTCGGCCGCGACCATCGCGGCGAGCAGCTCGGGCGTCGGCTTCGTCAGGGTGTCGGAGCGCAGGTCGATCATCGCCTCGCTACCGTAGCTTCGTGGATCTGCTGCTGCTCGAATCGACGTTGCGCGAGCGCGGCGAGCCCGCGTACCGGTTCAAGCAGATCTGGGAGTGGGCTGCGCGCGGCGCGGCGTCGTACGACGAGATGACGAATCTGCCGCGCCCGCTGCGCGAAGCGCTCCCGGAGACGGTGCCGTTCTCGACGCTCTCGGTGACGACCGAGCGCACGTCGAACGACGGGACGATCAAGACGCTCTTCCAGACGGCCGACGGCCATCCCGTCGAGGCGGTGCTGATGCGCTACAAGGACGGCCGCCGCTCCCTCTGCCTCTCGTCGCAGTCCGGCTGCCCGCTCACGTGCACGTTCTGCGCGACCGGCCAGATGGCGTTCGGACGCAACCTGACGTCGTCGGAGATCCTCGACCAGGCGCTGCACTTCCGCCGCCTGACCGAGGTCGACCACGCGGTGTTCATGGGGATGGGCGAGCCGATGCTCAACCTCGACGAGGTGCTCGCGGCGGCGCGCCGGCTCCCCGACGTCGGGATCACGCATCGCCGCACGACCATCTCCACCGTCGGCTGGCTCCCCGGGCTGACGCGCTTCGTCGACGAGGTCGACGAGCCGATCCGCCTCGCGCTGTCACTGCACGCGCCGACCGACGCGCTGCGGTCGGGGATCATGCCCGTCAACGACCGCTTCCCGCTCGAGGACGTCGTCGCGGAGTGCCGCCGGCACGCGGCCCGCACGAACCGGCGCGTCTTCGTCGAGTACGTGATGCTCGCGGACGTCAACGACTCCATCGAGCACGCGGCCGCGCTGGGCGAGCTGCTCGGCCGCGACGAGTTCAAGGTCAATCTCATCCCCTACAACCCGACCGGGTCTGTGTATCAAGGGTCAAGTCGGGATCGCATCGCCGCCTTCCGTCGCGAGCTCGAGGCATGGCGCGTGCCGGTGACCGTGCGGCTGACGCGCGGTCGCGACATCGAGGCGGCGTGCGGACAACTCGCTTCTCAGCCGCGAGGTCGTCGGCAAGCTTCCTCGGCAAGCGTCCTATAGACGCAGCGCTGCGCTGAACGATACGTATCGACACGTGTCGAGCTAATTCGACACTTTCGGATTCACCGCAACGGTCCTACACTCGCGCTATCCGAACTCGCCGAAGGGGGCGCCGTGAAGAACAAGACGAAGATGACCGACGCCGAACTGCGCCAGGAGCTCAAGGGGATTCGCGACGTCCTGCATCAGGCCACGCTCGTTCTCGACGAGATGGACAAGCGCGCACAATCGAAGAAGGCCGCGAGCCGTGTCCGACGCGCGCAAGTCTGAACTTCCACCACACGCGATCGCGGAAGCACGCCGCATCCTTAGACAGGCGGCGGAGCGCCTCTTACAGGAACGCTTTGCCAAACGAGGGTTCGAAAAGAGCTAGCGCCGACCGGCATCCTGAGGCGCGCCGGGCAGGCGTTCCTCAGAATCCTCCGTCGACGCTACCCCGACCGCGCCTGGAGGATCGTCCGGCGCGACGAGAGGAAGTAATGGCGAGGTCTCGTGCGAAGCAGCATGAGCTTCCGCCGCACGCGATCGACGAGGCGCGCCGGATCCTTCGCCATGAGGCCGAGATCGCGCTGCGCGATCGGCTGTCGCGCCGTCAGAACGCGAATGGAGATCGCTCCTTGACAGGCGGCTGTACCTTCGATTCAGGTGCCTCGTGCAAGAGAGGCACGACCCTCTTCCCTGAAAGCGAGACCTGAGAGATGGAAGCAACCTGGACGGACGCGGCCGCCGGCGTCGAGCGCGGCGCGTTGATCGTCGCGAGTCTGTACGCGCCGCCTCCGCCGTTGAGCGCGCTCGGCAACTTCCGCGTCGTACGGAACCCGCTCGACGCAAGCGACAAAGAGGTCGTCGTCGTTTCACCACTGGCCGACGTTAGCCTCGAGAACGACGAGATGTTCGTCCGGCGGACGATCGCGCGCGAGATCGCGCTCTCACAACTCGAGGAGATTTCGAAGAGCAGCTTTGGCGCCGAGGACTACCTTCGGCTCCGGCGGAACATCGAAACGTTCTGCACGCCGGAAGAGATCGTCTTCCTTCGCGAAGTCACCTGGGAACTCGTCGCGTCCGAGGCGGAGCGCGCTGCAGAGTCGTTCGTCTCGAAGATCGATGACACGCTCGCGGGCGAGCACGCGGACGATGCGTTGCAGGGCTATGTCCCCAACGCTCCGAGTCTGAGGCGGAAGGCGCACGAGGTCATGGCGGGGAACCGCAACCGCATCGTGCGATTCGGCAACGTCATCAATCAGTGGATGCGTCAGAGGGACGACGGCCTGCGGGCGATCATGGAAGAGCCTCCGGGCGGACGCGCTGGTTGGACGGACTTCTGGGGACGTGGCGAGCTCGACGATCGTCGCGCGAAGTAACGCTTGACAGCCTGACCTAACGTAGAAATAGCTGCGCGGTCTTCCTTTCACGGCCGCGCGCTACAAGGGCGGCTGGCCTGTAGGCCGCCCTTCCCCCTGGCGGGGGCGGAAGACCCCGACGCTGCACCGTCGCCATGTCGAGCCGGCTAATCGGCGGCCACTCGACAGGCGACGGTCAGCACGGGTCTTCAACCAACGGCACTCCAAGCTTGCGCGAGCCGGTCTTCGGCCACTCGTCGCGACGGAGCCGCTCACACCGGTTAATGACGATCCGAAAGGAACGAAGTGACAGTTGATCTCGAACCGCTCGATCGCCTCGAGCGGCTGTTCGACGAGAAGGGCATCCCCGAAGAACGCCGTCGCGAACTCCGCGACATGATTGCGACCGGAGCTGGAATCCGCAGCGCGCTCGATGACAAGAACAAGCTGATCGAGAAGCTGCAGGACAAACTCGACGAGATGGACGTGCGCGAGCAGAAGCGCGAACTCGACACGCCGACGGTGCAGGGGAAGAACCCGTTCCTCACGCTCGAGAAGAAGGCGGCGCCCTGGTTCAAACTCGACGCGGCCGGCTACGACCCGAAGAACATCCGTGCCGGTGCAATCCTCGCCGCGATCGCAGATCCGAACGTCGAAAAGCATCTCAACGACGACGAGCAGAAGGCGTTCAACAGCTTGCAGCTCAACGCCGGCGACGTCACCGTTCCTACGGCGATCTCGGCGCTGTTCATCGACGCCGTCCGGCCGGCGACGAAGGTTCTCAAGGCTGGAGCGCGCACGTATCCGATGGAAGCGCAGCGCGTTGTGCTGCCGGGCTTCAACGCCGCTCCCTCGGCCTCATGGCGCGGCGAGAGCGGCCCATTCAGCGATGGCGGCGGCTCGTTCCGCGAGGTTGTGCTGCACGCGCGGATGGTCGGCCTGTACTTCGACATCTCGCTTGAGGTCTTGCAGGACAGCGCCTCAAACCTCGATGCCGTCTCCAGCATCATCGAGGGCGAGGCGGGACGCGCGATCGCGCAGGCGGTCGACCGTGCGGCGCTGCTCGGCGCCGGGTCAGCTGGCGAACCGCTCGGGATCTACAACACCCCAGGCGTGACGATCGACTCGACGCTCGGTACCAACGGTTCCGCGCCTTCGAACTACGACTTCCTGATCAACGCCGTGGGGATCGTGGAGGACGGCAACTTCGACCCGAGCGCGATCATCTACAACAGCCGCACGGCGCGAGAGTTCGCGAAGTTCAAGGACACGACGAACCAGCCGCTCCGGCAGCCGGACTACCTGTCGCACGTCAACCAGCTCGTCTCGAACCAGATCGGCAACGCGTTCACGAAGGGTTCGAGCAACACTGCATCGCTCGCGTTCACGGGTCAGTGGGATCAGCTCGTCATCGGGTTCCGGCCGGAGTCGGTCGTGAACGTGCTCCGCGACCCGTACACGCAGATGGCGGCGGCCGGGAACGTCCGCTTCTACTACTGGCAGCGCTGCGACGTCGGCGTGCTCAACACCGGCGCGTTCTGCGTGTCGGACGGGATCCTCTAAGGAGTCGCGATGAAATCAGGCAAGAGCTACATCTCGCCGGCCGTCTCGCTGACGCCGACCGGGAACCGCAACGCAACCGCGAACGGCACGTCCGTCGACCTGACCGCCTACGACGAGTGTATCGTCGTGATCACCTCGGACACGATCACAGACGGTACGCACACGCCGAAGCTCCAGGACAGCGCCGACAACTCGACGTGGAACGACGTCGCCGCCGGCAACCTCGACGGCACGTTCGCAGCGATCACAGCGTCATCGGTGCAGACGGTCGGCTACAAGGGCACCAACCGGTACGTCCGGGTGGTCGTCACGGTGTCCGGCGCCACCACGGGCGGCAAATACGCCGCCGAGGTTGTCCGGATGCTGCCGAAGTACGCGTCGTAGCGATGAGCAACACTCGCATCGTTCGCGTCATCGGATCGAAGGTGATCGCGACGTCGCTCGGCCCTGCGCGGCCGGGTGACGAGCTCGAGCTACTGAACGGCGAGTGGCGCGAGCTCTACGACCGCGGCGAAGTCGAACCGATCGGCGACGCAACGTCGATCGAACCGACAACGAAAACACCGGCCGCACAGGCTTCGAAGCCCGCGCCGAAGCGGCGTCGGCTCCGTAAGTCCGAGTAGCGCCGGCACGAGCGCCCTCGTTCGGCTCGACGAGGGCGCTCACCACCTTCTGGAGGCACCGTGAGCAAGAGCATCAAGGTCGAACTGGTCGGCGACGCATCGAGTGTCTCGAGAGCGTTCAACAAGGCCGGCGAGTCGGGCGAACGGTTCGGCAAGATCAGCGAAGGCCTGCGTGAACAGGTCGGCTCGCTCGCCAAAGCGTTCGTCGCGGGTGCAGCAGCTTTCGAAGCTGGCGAGTTCCTCAAAGGGTCGATCGAGAAGTCTGAGGCGCTGCACAAGGCGCAGGAGTCCCTCGCCGCGGCGCTGGAGCACACCGGCGCTTCCGTCAAGAAGATGTCGCCGGCGTTCACGGCTACGGCGAAGGCTGCCGCAGAGTTCGGCATCAACCAGGCCGACGCGACGGCCGCGCTGGCAAAGGCAACGCTGATCACCGGCAACGCGCGCAAAGCGCAGATGGCCTACCGCGAAGCCGTCGCCATCTCGAAAGCGACCGGCAAAGACCTCGGCGCGGTGCTGCTCGCCACCGCGAAGGCACAGAACGGCCAAACGGGCGCGCTTAAGCGGTACGGCGTCATGCTCGACTCGAGCGCGAGCTCGCAGCAGCAACTCAACACCGTCATGGCCGCTTACGGTGGGCAGGCCCAAGCGAACACGACCGCGTCGGAGAAGTTGCGCGCCAACTTCGACAACCTGCAGGCGAACATCGGCAGCTTGCTCCTGCCGGCGTTCGACAAGATCGTCGAGGGACTCAACGCGCTCGTCACCTGGTTCATGAGCCCGAAGGTGTCGGGCGCGATCCACGGATTCGTCTCCGAAGCGGTCGCCGCAATCCAGCCGCTCGTGAACTGGGTGCGCGACCACCTGCCGGAGATCGAGGCAGATGCTCAGCGCGTCTTCACCGGTCTCAAGGGCGTCGTCAACGCCGTGATCGGCGAGCTCGAGGCCGTCTGGTCGCGGTTCGGCGGCAACATCGTTTCTCAGCTCCGCACCGATTGGGATCTCGTTCACTCGACCGTCCGTAACGCGCTCCAGATCATCCGCGGCATCATCGACGTCTTCGCCGGCCTTATCCACGGCGACTGGTCACGCGTCTGGCACGGCCTCAAAGAGATCCTCGGCGGCGTCTTCGACGAAATCGCCGCGATCGTCAAGGCCTTCGGCGACACACTGCACAACGCGTTCAGTGTCGTCGGGAAGGGCGCCGTCGACGTGCTCAAGGGTGCGTTCGATCTTCTGTGGCCGACGATCAGGACGACGGTCGATCTCATCCTCGGCGCGATTAACCTGTTCCTCGGCGGACTACAGAAGCTCTTTGACGCCGCGTCGCACATTCCGTTCGTGGGCGACAAGTTCAAGGGCGTCGCCGAGGACATCGGCCGCGCCCGCGACGGCGTCAAGTCGCTCCAGGACTCGATCGACGGCCTGCACGGAAAGACGATCGACATCGTCACCCACGTACAGACGGTCACCGACAACTACCATCACCGCGCTGCAGGCGGTCCCGTCACGGCGGGGCAGCCATACGTCGTCGGCGAGCATGGTCAAGAGCTGTTCGTGCCGTCGACGAACGGCAGGATCGTCCCGAATCACGCACTGTCGGCGATGGCAGCAGCCTCGCGACGCGCGGTTCGAGGCGTGGCGTCGGCGCAGCTTCAGCCGGTCACTGCCGACCCTCGAGCGTTGCGCGCAGGCGGCGACACGACCATCAACGTGACTCTGCCGAACTACCTTGGGGACAAGCGCGAGGTCGCCAGCGTGATTCGCGACGAACTGATCCGCATCAAGAACAGAACGGGATCGGCGGGGCTGTGACGCATCTCGTCCCGCGCAACTGGACGCGGCATCAGTCGTACAAGTTCGGAAGCCCCAACTTCATCAAGCTGCACACGCGGCTAATGGTGGACGATGACTACCTCAACTTGACGGCAACTCAGCGCGCCGCGCTGCACGGCTTCTGGCTTATCTACGCGATGAGTGGCAAATCGGTGCCACTTGACGTCGAGAAGATCAACAGAAAGCTCGCACTTCGCACGAAGATGGAAACCTGGAAAGAGCTGATAGCAGCGGGTTTCCTCGAAGAGGTCGACGAAAACGAGCCGACAGAGTAGAGAAGAGAAGAGTAGAGGAGAGTAGAGAAAAGAAGAGAGGACCACGTATGAGAGAAGAGTGTCGTGCGCCGAGCGTCGCCGCGTGCTTGATTGTCCGCAACGGAGCACAGACGATCGAACGCTGCATCTCGTCGATCAGGCCACACGTCGACGAGGTCTGCATTTATGACACCGGCTCGACCGACGCGACACTGGAGCTGCTAGGCCACCTCGCGAGCGAACCCGGGGCGCCGATCATCATCGAACAAGGTGAGTGGCGCGACGACTTCGCGTGGGCGCGCAACCAGTCGTTCGCGATGGCGAGCAGCGACTACGCCGCGTTCTTCGATGACGACGAAGCGCTCGAGGGCGGCGAGCACCTCCGGACGTTTCTCGACGGCTCACCGGACGGAATCTACGTCCAGCACGTTTGCGTCTGGAACAGTGACCTCGTTTCGTGGGGAATGACTCTCCGCGCGATCAAGCTGTCCCTCCGACCGCAATGGGAGTCACCAGTTCATGCAAGACTCGCCGTCTCGCTCGGATGCAACTCCGAACGCGTCGCGATCGACCCAAGCCTCACGCGTGTGATCCACCACGCGCTCATACAGCCGGGGCGACATCAACACCACCGCCGGCTTGTTGAGACGGCACTCAAACAACATCCAACGCCGTATCTACTCCACTACCTCGGCTTGTACCTACTCGAAGATGGTGATTTGTCCGGAGCGGCAAAGGCGTTCACAGAGGCCGTAACGACTCCTATCCCATGGCGTCTTCGGGATCTCGAATGGGTCATCGATACGTGCGAACTGCTCGTCGAATGCTACGCGCGTCTCGATGATGAAGCCGGTCTAGTGAGGGCACTCAGGACTCACGCGCTTGCGAGATCGATGTACCAGGCCGACCCGTTCAGGATGCTTTGCCGCAAGCTCAACGACGAAGCGCCAATTGCCGGCGATGACCCACTCTGGACGCGCTACGCCGATGACCCGCGAACAGAGACTTACCGAACGGCTGACGCGGCATGAACGAAGACGATCGCCTCGCGCTCAAGCTGCTCGAGGTCACGCACGCCCAGCTCGACAGACTCGTCGACGCGATGACGATGACGCTCGAGAAGGTCGACAGGATCGTCCACACATGCACCATCGCCGAGTCGGCGATGGGCGACGATCTCGCCGCCTACTTCTTCAAGCTGAGCGAATGCATCAGCACCGACGTCGGCTACGCCGAACAGATCCGCGACCGCATCGATCAGTACGGCTACGCGCCGAAGACCGACGCCATCGGCTGACGGGGGGCACGCTCACGTAGAAAGTTGAGCGCGCAATCACCCCGGCAGTCGAGAATTTTCCCCCCTGCGCCAAAACAGTCCGAGCAAATCGGACATGCTGCAAAGGCTTAATCCTTCGCGGGGGAGGCTGCGCCGTGCGCCTGGTTCGGATACCGAACCCACGCGTAAGCCTCCGCGAGCATCAGCACCGTCTTAGCCTGGACGGTGGCCGCGTTTGCCTGTGCGAGCTCGAAATCGAGAACTTTCTCGATCGTGGCGAGGATCTTGGTCTGAACTTCGCTTGATTCCATGCGTCCGACTGTAGGCAACAAACCGGACGCCATCCGTCACGGAGGTTTCTATTGACGCCGGAAGCCTACGAGGGCCTCGATGAGGCGTTCCTAGCCGTTATGCGCGCCCGCTACCCGGAGCTCCGGCTTCGCATCGCTCGGCGCGCATCCGGGCCACGGAGTGATCGTGTAGTTCGTGCGACCCGGCCCCGGCAAGTCGCTCGGCGCCTCGCCGCGCCAGACGATCGTTGTGCGACCGTCGACGGGGTCGCGCCGGCCGCGGCCGCTTGACGGCCAAACCACGATCGCGTCGATCGCACCGGACAACACTCGCCGCCGCTCGACAAGCGACATCTCGTCCCACGCTTCGCGCAGGCCCGGTATCTGAATCCGAGTCGCCTCACGGCGAATGCGCGCCACTTCCGCCTGCGCCTCGCGAACCGTCCGCGTGCGAGTCTCTGCGCCTCGCTTGAAGGCGTCTCGGCCAACGGTTCCGACGATCTCCGACGTCAGATACGCGTCGAGCTCATGCTCCGCAACTTCGACGGCGCTCAACGCAGCTGCAAGATCGCCGTCGACGATCGCCTCAAGCTTCGTCCACGAGGCGACCTGCTCGTCGAGTGTCGCGAGCACGAAAGCGTCGAGCGTGTGGGAGCGGATGCTCGTCGGGTGCGGACAGTTGCCGGTGGCATGTCGACCGCCGCACGAGTAACTGCCGTTCGCCATCCCCTTCATCCGGTACCGGCAAGACGCGCAACGAACCAGGCCGGTGAGAAGCAACCCGCCAGCGCCGATGCGAGTGACCGCGCGCGGAGAGTGCTGCGCCGCCTCCCACTCCTCGCGCGAAACGATCGGCTCGTGGGCTGAGCGATTCACACGTTCACCCTGTCGAGCGTGTCCGAGGTACGCGGGATTCGCGAGGAGGCGCTTGACGGCCTGAGCGGTCCATTGTTCGTTACCGAACGGCGTCTGACACACAGTCGACAGGAACCGTGCGAGCTCGGAATAGGACTCGCCGGCTGCACGCCTGAGGAAGACCTTGCGAATCGCTTTCGCCACCTTGGGATCGGGTTCGAGCGTGCTGTCGTCGCGCTTCCGGTAACCGGTCGGCGCGGTGCCGGCGATGTACGCGCCGCGCTCAAGCGCCGCGTCGGTTGCAGCTTCCCAAGACTCCGCCACGCGCTCACGCTCGAGTTGGCCAAGTCGCAGGACGAGGTCGCGCGCGAAGCGACCCATCGGCGTCGACGAGTCGAAATTGTCCGCGACCGAGACGAGCTCGCCGCCGGCCGCTTCGATGCGCTCGATCACGTTCAACGCGTCGGGGAGCGACCGCATGAAGCGATCGAGCTTCGCGACGATGATGCCGGCGGCCTCACCGCGCTCAACAGTCTCGAGGGCCAGGTCGAACTCCGGCCGCGATCGCTGGCCGCCGGAGACGTTGAGATCCTCTCGCCACTCGACGATCGAATGGCCGTGTGCCGCCGCGTAAGCCTCCATCTGCTTCCGCTGGAGGTCTGGCGATATGAACGAAGCACCCTCGCGGCCGCCGACCTTAGACACGCGCACGTAGCCGATGAGTTCCATGCCCAGAAAGGTAGATGAACTAGATCCTTATTTCAACTACCCGACGGGGATGTACGACGGCTCGTCGCGCGAGCGCATCGCCGCGTTCCGCAGCGAGCTCGAGGCCTGGCGCGTGCCGGTGACCGTTCGTCTCACGCGCGGCCGCGACATCGAAGCCGCGTGCGGGCAGCTCGCGGCGGCGCCGAAGACGCGCACACGCAGCACGGCTCCGGCGTAACCGGTTCGTCACGAGATCCTCTCCCCTTGGTCGGTCACGCGGTGCCTACCGTGGATCGCGAAGACGACCAAAGGAGAGAACGCGATGATTCCGTTCCCGCTGCACCTGGAGATCGTGCAGTCGTGCCGCCCCCAGTCCTCGATCGAGCGCGAGCTCGCTGCGATCGAGGCGCGCATGGCCCGCCGTCCGAGCCGCCCGCCGTGGTGGCGCCGCCTCGTGCCGCCGGAGCTTACGTCGACCTTACGCGCGACTTAGCGAGGCCTCACCGGGCCCGGGCAGCCTTCGACGTGCCCTCCCTCCGTCCCACCCTCGCAGCGGCGGTCGCTGCCGCTGCACTCGGCTCGGTCGCCACCGCTCCGGCGGCGGCGGCCGGGTCGTGCGGGCAGGCGGTGCTCGACGCGTGGGCGAAGGGCACGCTCGGCCCGACCTTTCCGGCGCACTGCTACCAGGACGCGCTGCAGACGCTGCCGCCGGACGTCGCCGGCTACAGCAGCGCCTCCGACGACATCCATGCGGCGCTCGCTGCCGCGTTGCGTCTCCAGGACGTCGACGACCATGGCCCGTCCGGGCCGAGCGCCGCAGCGGTCGTCGCGATCGGCGGCGGGATCGCGCTTGCGGTCGCCCTCCTCGGCCCTATCGGCGTTCGCCGAGCCGCTCGCGCTCTGTCCAGCCGACGAGCAGCGCACCGCCGATCAGGAGCGTGACGCCGGCGAGGATCGCCACGTCGGCGACGTTGAACGCGACGTCGCCTGCGACGAGCGGATTCGGGACGCCGCGCGACCAGCCAAGCCCCGCGACGGCGGTGGCGACGGCGCCGCCGCTCGCCGCGCCTGCGCCGAGCGCGACCGTCGCCGACCGGATGCGGGGCGCGAGCGTCAGCAGCGCCGCCGCCAGCAGGACCGCCGAGACGTAGATCAGCGGCGGGCGGGCGTCGGAGGCGACGCTCGGCTGCGCGACGTCGTCGGCGATCGTCGCCGCCAGGACGACCACCGCCGCCGCGAGCGCTACGCGCGTACCGCCTCCACCCGGGGATGCTCGTCGAAGCCGTACTTCACGACCGGCTGCTTCGCCGCCCTGACCTCGTCGAGACGCTGCACCGGCCGGTGATGCGGGGCCCCCTTCACGAGCTCCGGCTCCTCGGCCGCCTCGCGCGCGATCGCGAGCATCGCGTCGCAGAACGCGTCGAGCGTCTCCTTCGCCTCCGTCTCGGTCGGCTCGATCATCAGCGCCTCGGGCACGACGAGCGGGAAGTACACGGTCGGCGGATGGAAGCCGTAGTCCATCAGCCGCTTCGCGACGTCCGTCGCCGTGATCCCGTGCTCGCGCTTCAGGTTGCGCGCGCTCAGGACGAACTCGTGCATGCAGAGGCGGTCGAAGGGCAGGTCGTACGCGTCCTTCAGCCGCGCGAGCATGTAGTTCGCGTTGAGCACCGCCGTCTCCGACATCTCGCGCAGGCGCGGGCCGAACATGCGGATGAACGCGTACGAGCGGACGAAGACGCCGAACGGTCCGGTGAAGCCGCGCACCTTGCCGATCGTCTTCGGCCGGTCGTCGTCGAGGCCGAACGTCCCGTCGTCCTTGCGCACGACGGCCGGCACGGGCAGGAACGGCTCGAGCAGGTCGCGGACGGCGATCGGGCCGCCGCCGGGCCCGCCGCCGCCGTGCGGCTGCGAGAACGTCTTGTGCAGGTTGATGTGCACGATGTCGAAGCCCATGTCGCCGGGCCGCGAGATGCCGCAGACGGCGTTCAGGTTCGCGCCGTCGTAGTACATGAGCGCGCCCGCGCCGTGGAAGATCCGCTCGATCTCCTCGATGTTCTCGTCGAACAGGCCGAGCGTCGACGGGTTCGTCAGCATCAGGCACGCCGTCGTCTCGTCGACCTTCTCGCGCAGGTCGTCGACGTCGATGTTGCCCCGGGCGTCCGTCTTGACGCCGAGCACCTCGAAGCCGGCCATCGTCACGGACGCCGGGTTCGTGCCGTGCGCGGTGTCGGGGATGACGACCTTGCGCCGCTGCTCGAGCTCGCCCTTGTCGGCGAAGTACGCGTGCACGAGCATCAGCCCGGT
>JBEQUF010000273.1:0-17511 GCA_040349295.1 Actinomycetota bacterium
CATGTCCGGCAACCACGTTGCAATCGCTCGCGTTCGTCGTCTGCTCGCTACACATGCGCGTAGCTCACGCCGGGGCGAAGCGACAGCCAGGCCGAAGGCGAGGGCGACGCGCAGCGAGACCTCGCCGGAGGCTTCCGGCCGTCGGCCCGGCCGAACGGCCGCGCCGACCCGGGCGCATTGGTCGGGCTCGAGGAGCGAGCCTTTCCCGCGTGGAGTGCTCGCGAGACCGCGCTCTCGCGAGCACGGAACTCCGTTTGCACGCGAGCTCCTCGCTAGAGCAGCGAGCGCAGCGCGCCGTGCGCGGGCAGGTAGAGCGTCTCGACGTACTCGGCGACCATGCGGTTCGTGCTGAACTGCGTCCCGAGCTCGGCGATCGACTCGCGCATCATCGCCACCCACCGCTCCGGGATGCCGTCCGCGTTCCGGTCGTAGTAGAGCGGGACGACGAGCTCCTCGAGCACGCGGTAGAGATGCTCCGCGTCGGCGGCGTCCTGCTCGGCCTGGTCGTCGCTGCTCGTCTCGTCGCCGATCGCGAAGCCGCACGCGGGCGTGTACGCCTCGGCCCACCAACCGTCGAGGATCGAGCAGTTGAGGACGCCGTTCAGCGCGGCCTTCATCCCGGACGTCCCCGACGCCTCCATCGGCCGCCGCGGCGTGTTGAGCCACACGTCGGCGCCCTGGACGAGCCGGCGCGCGAGCATCATCTCGTAGTCCTCGAGGAAGGCGACATGGCCCGCCGCAGCCGTGTCGCGCGTGAAGTCGACGACGAGCTGGATCACGTCCTTGCCGCCCTCGTCGGCCGGATGGGCCTTGCCGGCGAGCAGGATCTGCATCGGCCGGTCGGCGTTGCCGAGCAGCCGCGCGAGGCGCTCCGGCTGGCTGAACAGGAGGCCGGCGCGCTTGTAGGTCGCGAACCTGCGCGCGAAGCCGATCGTCAGCACCTCGGGGTCGAGCCGCACGCCCCGCGTCAGCTCGACGAAGTCGAGCATCCGCTGCTTCGCCGCGCGGTGCGCCGTCCAGATGACGTCGTCGGGGAGCTCGCGGGCGCGGGCGAAGTCCGGCGAGGTCTGGCCGAGCAGCTCCTCGAGCTCGTCGGAGATCCAGGTCCTGCTGTGGACGCCGTTCGTGATCGAGCCGATCGGGACGTCGTCGACCGCGCGGTCCGGCCAGATCCCGTGCCACATCTCGCGCGAGACTGCGCCGTGGAGCTTCGAGACGCCGTTCGCGAACGCCGACGTGCGCAGCGAGAGCGGCGTCAGCCCGAACGTCGTCTCGTCCGAGTGCACCTTGCCGAGCGCGAGGAACTCGTCCCACGACAGACCGCAGCGCTCGACCGTCCCCGCCAGGTTGGTGCGGAGCAGCTCCGGGTCGAAGATCTCGTTGCCCGCCGGGACGGGCGTGTGCGTCGTGAACACCGTCGAGCTGCGCAGCCGGCCGAGCGCGTCCTCGGGCGGGACGCCGGCCTCCTCGACGAGCTCGCGCATCCGCTCGAGCTGGAGGAACGCCGAATGCCCCTCGTTCATGTGGAAGACGGTCGGCTGCAGCCCGAGCGCCCGCAGCACGCGAACGCCGCCGATCCCGAGCACGAGCTCCTGCCGGAGCCGGTTCAGCCGGTCGCCGCCGTAGAGCGTGTTCGTGACGTCGCGCGCCCAGTCCGGGTTCCCCTCGATCTTCGTGTCGAGGAGATAGAGCGAGACGCGCCCGACCTGGGCCCGCCAGACGCCGATCCGGATCGGCACGAGCCTGCCGGTCTCGTCTGCGAGCTCGACGACCGGCGACATCGGGACGAGCGTCAGCGGCAGGCGGGCGGTGTCGTTCCGCGGGTACCGCTCCACCTGCCGGTCGCCGTGCTCGAGCCGCTGCCGGAAGTAGCCGCGGCTGTAGAAGAGGCCGATGCCGACGAGCGGCACGCCGAGCTCGGAGGCCGCCTTCAGGTGGTCGCCGGCGAGGATGCCGAGGCCGCCGGAGTAGATCGGCAGGCTCTCGTCGAGCCCGAACTCGCAGGAGAAATAGGCGACGAGCATGTCGTCGGCGTCGCCGTGCTCCTGCCACCACGTCGGGCGGCCGCGCTCGGTCGAGAGGCGGTCCTGGACGGCGCCGAGCCGCGTCAGGTACTCGGGCGTCAGCGCCGCCGCCAGGTCGTCGTCGGTGAGCTCGGAGAGGAGCGCCGTCGGGTTGTGGCCGAGCGCCGCGAAACGCTCGGGCGCGAGCCGCGCGAAGAGCGCGCGAGCACCCGGCGTCCAGCTGAACGCGAAGTCGCCCGCGATCTCCGCGAGCGCCGAACGGAGGCGTGCGCCGTCGCTCTGCTGCTCCATTCGCCAGACCCTAGCGTCTGTCGACACTGCTAGCCTTCGTGCACCCGGAGAGCTTTGAACGGCAGCTTGGCGACCGGGACACCAAACGCCTAAAGAGCCCTATGCGCGACCACCTGGAAGACATCCTTCGGCACCGCGTCGCGATCCTCGACGGATCGTGGGGCGTGCTCATCCAGCGTGAGGTGCGCGGGGAAGAGGCGTACCGAGGCGACCGGTTCGCCGCGCATCCGCACGACGTGGCAGGCGACCCGGACCTGCTGAACATCACGCGACCGGACGTCATCGAGCGGATCCACCGCGACTACTTCGCCGCCGGGGCGGACATCGCGACGACCAACACGTTCACGGCCACGACGATCGGCCAGGCGGACTACGAGTTGAGCGCGGACGTCGTCTGGGAGATGAACGTCGAGGGCGCGCGCATCGCCCGGCGCGTCGCCGACGAGCAGGACCGGCCCGTCTTCGTCGCCGGCTCGGTCGGCCCGCTGAACATCGCGCTCTCGCTCTCGCCGCGCGTCGACGATCCCACGTACCGGGCGGCGACGTTCGACCAGGTCGTCGAGACGTACGCCCACCAGATGCGCGCGCTCCGCGACGGAGGCGTCGACCTGCTCCTGATCGAGACGATCTTCGACACGCTCAACGCGAAGGCGGCGATCGCCGCGGCCCAGGACGCCGTGCCGGAGCTGCCGCTCTGGCTCTCGTTCACGGCCGTCGACAGGAGCGGCCGCAACCTCAGCGGCCAGACCGTCGAGGCGTTCTGGACGTCGGTCGAGCACGCGCAGCCGCTGATCGTCGGCGTCAACTGCTCGCTCGGCGCGACCGAGATGCGGCCCTTCGTCGAAGAGCTGTCGAAGGTCGCGACGACGTGGGTCGCCTGCTACCCGAACGCCGGCCTGCCGAACGAGATGGGACTCCACGACGAGCAGCCGCACGACACGAGCCGCTACCTCGGCGAGTTCGCGCGCGACGGCCTCGTCAACCTCGTCGGCGGCTGCTGCGGCACGACGCCCGACCATGTGCGCGAGATCGTGCGCGCGGTCGACGGCGCGACGCCGCGGCGCGTGCCGGCGGGGCGGCACAGCACGAGCTTCAGCGGTCTCGAGACCTTCGAGATCTTCCCGGAGTCGAACTTCGTCATGGTCGGCGAGCGGACGAACGTCACGGGCTCCGCGCGGTTCCGCCGCCTGATCGAGGCCGACGACTACCAGCAGGCGCTCGACGTCGCGCTCGAACAGGTGCGGGGCGGCGCCAACCTGCTCGACGTGAACATGGACGCCGACCTGCTCGACGGCGTCAGTGCGATGACGACGTTCCTCAACCTCGTCGCCACCGAGCCCGAGGTCGCCCGGCTGCCGATCATGGTCGACAGCTCGCGCTGGGAGGTGCTGGAGGCGGGGCTGAAGTGCCTGCAGGGCAAGGGCGTCGTCAACTCGATCTCGCTCAAGGAGGGGGAGGAGGCGTTCCTCGCGCAGGCGCGGCGCATCCGGCGCTACGGCGCCGGCGTGGTCGTCATGGCCTTCGACGAGCAGGGGCAGGCGGAGACCGTCGAGCGAAAGGTCTCGATCTGCGAGCGCGCCTACCGGCTGCTCGTCGACGAGGTCGGCTTCCCGCCCGAGGACATCGTCTTCGACCCGAACATCCTGGCCGTCGCGACCGGCATCGAGGAGCACAGCGGGTTCGGGATCGCGTTCATCGACGCATTGCCCTTGATCAAGGAGCGGTGTCCCGGCGCGAAGACGAGCGGCGGCATCTCGAACCTGTCGTTCTCCTTCCGGGGCAATGACGTCGTGCGCGAGGCGATGCACTCGGCGTTCCTCTTCCACGCCATCCGCGCCGGCCTCGACATGGGCATCGTCAACGCCGGCCAGCTCGTCGTCTACGAGGACATCGAGCCGGAGCTGCTCGAGCACGTCGAGGACGTCATCTTCAACCGCCGTCCCGACGCGACCGAGCGGCTCGTCGAGCTCGCCGAGCGCGTCCGCGGCGAAGGCTCCAAGCGCGAGCTCGACCTCTCGTGGCGCGAGGCGCCGGTCGGCAAGCGGCTCGAGCACGCGCTCGTGCACGGCATCGTCGACTTCATCGAGGCCGACACCGAGGAGGCGCGGCAGACGCTGCCGCGGCCGCTCGACGTGATCGAAGGCCCGCTCATGGCGGGGATGCAGGTCGTCGGCGACCTGTTCGGCGCCGGGAAGATGTTCCTGCCGCAGGTGGTGAAGAGCGCACGCGCGATGAAGCGCGCCGTCGCCTACCTCGAGCCGTACATGGAGGACGAGAAGGGCGAGGCGGCGCGGGTGCAGGGCCGCGTCGTGCTCGCCACCGTCAAGGGCGACGTGCACGACATCGGCAAGAACATCGTCGGCGTCGTGCTCGGCTGCAACAACTACGAGGTGCACGACCTCGGGGTCATGGTCCCGGCCGACCGGATCCTCGCCGTCGCCGACGAGGTCGAGGCCGACGTGATCGGCCTCTCGGGTCTGATCACGCCGTCGCTCGACCAGATGGTCGACGTCGCGAAGGAGATGGAGCGCCGCGGGCTCGACACGCCGCTGCTGATCGGCGGGGCGACCACGTCGCGCCAGCACACGGCCGTTCGCATCGCGCCCGAGTACTCGCAGCCCGTGCTGCACGTGCTCGACGCGTCCCGCGTCGTCGGCGTCGTCAGCGACCTGCTCGACCCGCAGCGGCGCGCGCGGCTCGCCGACGAGACACGGAGCGCGCAGGACACGCTGCGCGAGCAGTTCGCCGAGAAGGAGCGGCGGCCGCTGCTGCCGATCGGCGAGGCGCGGGCGAACGCCGAGCGCGTCTCGTTCGACGAGCTCGCGACGCCCGACTTCACCGGCACCCGCGTCGTCGAGGCGACGGTCGCCGAGCTGCGCGAGTACGTCGACTGGCAGTTCTTCTTCCACGCCTGGGAGCTGAAGGGGAAGTTCCCGGGCATCCTCGACGAGCCCGCGGCGCGCGAGCTGTACGACGACGCGCAGGCGATGCTCGACGAGCTGCCGTTGCGGGCGCGCGGCGTCTACGGCTTCTGGCCTGCGCATCGAGACGGCGACGACGTCGTCCTCGAGGACGGCACGCGCTTCTGCTTCCTGCGGCAACAGACCGCGTACGGCGACTCGCGGCCGAACCGCTGCCTCGCCGACTACGTCGCACCCGCCGGTGACCACATCGGCGCCTTCGCGGTCACCGCCGGGATCGGCCTCGACGAGATCGTCGCGCGCTTCGAGACCGAGCACGACGACTACAAGGCGATCATGGCGAAGGCGCTCGCCGACCGCCTCGCGGAGGCGTTCGCCGAGCTGCTGCACGAGCGGGCTCGCCGGCAGTGGTACGAGCGCGACGAGGCGCTGACATCGGACGAGCTGCGCGCCGAGCGGTTCCGCGGCATCCGGCCCGCGTTCGGCTATCCGGCCTGTCCCGACCACACCGAGAAGGGGAAGCTCTTCGCCGTCCTCGGCGCGGAGGACGTCGGCATCTCGCTCACCGAGTCGTATGCGATGGTGCCCGGCGCGAGCGTCAGCGGCATCTACCTCGGGCATCCGCAGGCGCGATACTTCTCCGTGGGCCGCGTCGGACGCGACCAGCTCGAGGACTACGCCTCGAGGAAGGGACAGTCGGTGGAGGAGACCGAGACATGGCTGCGCCAGAACGTCGCTTCCTGATCGCCGTCCTCGCGGCGCTCGTGCTGCCGGCGGCGGCGCTGGCGGCCGACCCGTACCAGCCTGCGAAGCGGCACACGCCGGCCGACACCGCGGTCGCGACGAGGATCGGCCTCGTCCGCTCGGACTTCGTCGCCGGCTGGAAGCAGGTCAAGAGCGACAGCTCCGACAAGGACGTCTGCAAGGGCGAGCCGGACGAGTCGAAGCTCGTCGAGACGGCCGACGTCGACCCGACCTTCGAGTCGAGCGACGGGTCGGTCGACGTCGACTCCGAGGTGCAGATCTTCAAGACTGCGGCGATGTCGAGGACCGACTGGAGCTACGCGACCGTCGCGCGGCTGCGGACGTGCGCAAAGGACGAATTCGTCCGCCAGCTCGGGCCGAAGACGACGTTCACGCTCGACGCGGTGCAGGCGCCGGTGTTCAAGGGGCTCGAGACGAACGCGTTCCACCTCGTCGTCCACGCGACGGTGAAGGGCCAGAAGGTGGTGGTCGTCTCCGACCTGATCTCGCTCCACAAGGGCCGGATCAGCGTCATGCTCAGCGCGATCGGACCGCAGGGGTCGTACCAGGCCGCCGCGCTCCAGCCGCTGGCGCGCGTGCTCGCCGCGAGACTCACAGCAACTTCATAGTCGCTCCTTAGCTGCGGGTGAGATCGTTCGAGACCGGATGTTCTACCTCCGGTATCTGCGAAGCGAGCTCTTGCGCCGCCGCCTGCGCACCGCGCTGACGGTCGCAGGTCTTGCAGTCGGCGTCGCCCTCGTGATCGTCATCTCCGGTCTTTCGCGCGGCCTCGACCGCGCGCAGAAGACGGCGCTGAACCCGCTCTCCGGCATCGGCACCGATCTGACGGTGACCCGTGGCGTGCAGCAGGACACGTCCGGGTTCGGCGGACCCGGTGGCGGGGGCGGGTTCGGCGACGTGATCCGCTCGAACCAGTCGGTGCTCACCGACCTCTCGAAGCTCGGTAAGCCGGGCTCGCACTTCGTGCACGACTTCTTCCTGCCGGGGACGCAGCTCACGTTCCCGGCCTCGCAGGGCGCGGCCGTCGACTCCCTGAACGGCGTCGCGGCGTCGGCGCAGGGCCTGCTCCTGATCGCGGAGCATCAGGAGGGCGTCGTCCCGAAGATCGTCGCGAACTTCAAGACCGGCGGGCAGACCTACCAGATCCGGCGGAACATCTCGCCGCTGACCGCGGCCGAGCGCGCCGCCTTCCAGCAGTGCCTCGAGAAGAACGGCGCGACCTTCGGCCAGCAGCCCCAGTCGCAGCAGAGCGCGCCGCAGGGGCAGAACGGCTTCGGCGGCGGCGGTGGCGGCGGCGGGACGACGCGGCGCGGCGGCCGCGGCTTCTTCGGCGGCGCCTTCCAGCAGTGCCTGCCGGCACGCCTCCGTCAGTTCCGCGGCTCGTTCACGACGCCGCAGCAGACGCTCAAGCAGGTGCTCGACCCGCCGCAGACCAACATCAAGACGACGCCGTACACGATCGGCGGCGTCGACCAGACGCAGCCGGACATCGGCCTCGTCACGCGGGCGCAGGTGACGAAGGGCAGCTACTTCACGTCGGGCGGCAAGCAGGCGCTGATCGCGACGACGTACGCGGCGAAGGAGAAGCTCTCCGTCGGCTCCAAGCTGACGTTGAACGGCACCACCTTCGACGTCGTCGGCCTCGTCTCACCGCCGCTCGGCGGCCAGACTGCCGACGTGTATCTGCCGCTGAAGCAGCTGCAGACGCTCGCGGGCCAGAAGAACGCCGCGAACGTCATCCTCGTGCGTGCCGACAAGGGCTCGGACGTGAAGCAGGTCAAGGCCGAGATCACCTCCAAGCTGCAGGGCGCGCAGGTCGCGACCGCGCAGGACGTCGCCGACCGGGTCAGCGGCTCGCTCGTCAGCGCCGCGAACCTCTCGCACAACCTCGGCCTCGTGCTCGAGATCGTCGCCGCGCTCGCGGCGTTCCTGCTCGCCGCGCTGCTGACGCTCTCGTCCGTCGGCAAGCGTGTGCGCGAGCTCGGAACGCTGAAGGCGATCGGGTGGACGCAGCGGCTCGTCGTCCGGCAGATCGTCGGCGAGGCCGCCGCGCAGGGCGTCCTCGGCGCCGTGATCGGCGTGATCGTCGGCGTCGTCGTCGCCGTCCTCGTCGGCGCGTTTGGGCCGACGCTGACCGCGGACTCGTCGAACGGCTCCGCGACGAGCCTGCTCGGCTCGGCTGCCGTGCGCACGGCGCACGAGACGTTGAAGCTCAAGGCGCCGCTCAGCATCGGCGTCGTCCTGCTCGGGTTGCTGATCGCGCTGGCCGGCGGCCTCCTCGCCGGCGCCGCGGGCGGCCTGCGCGCGGCACGGCTGCGGCCGGCCGAGGCGATGCGGAGGGTCGAATGAGCGAGCCGCTGTTCGAGCTGCGCGGGGTGTCGCGCTTCTTCCGCCGCGGCGAGAGCATCGTCCGTGCCGTCGACGGCGTCGACCTGACGATCGCTGCGGGCGAGTTCGTCGCGCTCGAGGGGCCGAGTGGCTCGGGCAAGTCGACGCTGCTCCAGCTGCTCGGCACGCTCGACCGGCCGGACGAAGGCGAGATCCTCTTCGAAGGGCGCCCGCTGCACACGCTCGGCGACGGCGAGCTCGCCGAGCTGCGCCTGAACGCGTTCGGCTTCGTCTTCCAGCAGTTCAACCTCATCCCGACGCTGACCGCGGTCGAGAACGTCGAGGCGGCGCTCGCGCCGCACGGCGTGCGCGGCGATGCGTTGCGCGACCGGGCGCGGACGCTGCTCGCGGAGGTCGGCCTTGCCGAGCGCGAGACGCACGTCCCGGTCCACCTGTCCGGCGGGGAGCAGCAGCGCGTCGCGATCGCACGCGCGCTCGCAAACGAGCCGCGCGTGATCCTCGCCGACGAGCCGACCGGCAATCTCGACTCGAAGACCGGCGCGGACGTGATCGAGCTCCTCGCCGGGCTCGCTCAGGCGCACGGGACGACGATCGTCGTCGCGACCCACGACGCCTCGCTCGCGGCGCGCGCACCGCGGCGCGTCGCGATGCGGGACGGCAGGTTTGCCGAGCAGCCCGTTCCGGCATAGTCCGGACCTCTGGACGTCAACTACGGCAAGAGCGCTCCCTTCACCCTGGGGGTCGAGGAAGAGCTGCAGCTCGTCGACGCGCAGTCCTTCGACCTGACGTCCCGCTACGCCGAGGTGTTCGGCGAGGCGGCGCGCCACGACGACCGCATCAAGGAGGAGCTGCTGCAGTCGACGGTCGAGGTCGCGACCGAGCCGTGCCGCACCGTCCGCGAGGCGGTGGTCGAGGCGGCCGAGCTGCGGCGTCGCGCGCGCGACGAGGCGGAGCCGCGCGGCGTGCGCGTCCTCAGCGCCGGGACGCACCCGTTCGCACGCTACGAGCACCAGGACGTCACGGACAAGCCGCGGTACACGGACCTCGTGGACGCGCTCCAGTGGGCGGTCGAGCGGCAGCTGATCTTCGGCCTGCACGTGCACGTCGGCCTCGAGAGCGCGCAGCAGGCGATCGCCGTCGCGAACGCGCTCCGCACGTGGCTGCCGGAGCTGCTCTGCCTCGCGGCGAACTCGCCGTTCTGGCACGGCCGCGACTCCGGCCTCTCGAGCACGCGCTCGAAGGTGTTCGACGCGATGCCGCGCAGCGGCCTGCCGCCGGCGTTCGCGTCGTTCGAGGAGTTCGAGCTCCTCGTCGACCGGGGCGTGCGCACCGGCAGCTTCGACGACTACACGTTCATCTGGTGGGACCTGCGGCCGCATCCGCGGCTGGGCACGATCGAGGTGCGCGTCTGCGACGCGCAGACGCGCCTCGAGAACGTCGCCGTGCTCGTCGCGCTCGTGCAGTCGCTCGCCGCGACGCTGGCCGAGCGGTTCGAGCGCGACGGCATCCTCGAGACGCAGCCGGTGACACTGATCGCCGAGAACAAGTGGCGTGCCGTGCGGTACGGCCTCGACGCGGAGCTCGTCGATCTCGCACATGACGTGCAGCGGCCCGCCGGGGACGCATTGCGGGAGCTGGCCGAGCTTGCTGCGCCGGCGGCTCGGCGGCTCGGCTGCGAGGAGGAGCTCGGGCTCCTGGACGCCGTCCTCGCCCGCGGCGACGGCGCCGCCGAGCAGCGTCTGGCAGCCGAGAGCGGCGGCGGCAGCCTGCTCGCGGTCGCCCGCTGGCTGAGCGAGCGCACCGTGGAAGGTCTCTGAGCCCGGACGGCTAAGGTGGTCTTCGCCCCGTGCGGACGACCACGAAGAGAGGCCTCGGTCGCTCCGCGACCTTCAACGGCAACGGCCGCGCCGTCCTGCCGCCGCCGATCCTGGAGCCGCACGAGCCGGCGCCGGAGCCCGTGCGGCGCTACCGGCAGCCGCCGCCTCCGCCGCGTTCGCGGTGGAAGCTCGCCGGCGCCGTGTTCGGGTGGATCCTGCTCGCGATCGTCGTCGTCGCAGCCGGCCTCGGCGGCGGGCTCTACCTGTACACGCACGAGACGCTGAATGCGATCGCGGCGCACACGAAGCAGGGCAAGGCGACCGCGAAGGACAAGAACGTCGTCAAGGTCGACTCGCCGACGCAGCCGGCGACCGCGCTGATCATCGGCTACGACACGCGCAGGGGCGCCGATGCGTCGGCGGGGCAGTCGTCGCGCAGCGACACGATCATGCTCGTGCGCGCCGACCCGACGAACAACACGCTCTCGTTGCTGTCGTTCCCGCGTGACCTCGTCGTGCCGGTCTACTGCAGCGGCTCGGACGTGCCGCGCTACACGGACCGCATCAACACCGCCTGGACGAACTGCGGCGAGCGCGGGACGCTCGACACGGTCGCGCACCTGACGAACGTGCCGATCAACTACGTGATCAGCCTCGACTTCCACGGCTTCAAGCTGATCGTCAACAAGCTGCACGGCGTCTACGTCGACGTCGACCATCGCTATTACATCCCGCCGAACAGCGGCGTCTCGGCGATCGACCTGCACCCGGGCTACCAGAAGCTCGACGGTCAGCAGGCGCTCGACTTCGTCCGCTTCCGCCACACCGACTCCGACCTCTACCGCAACGCGCGGCAGCAGCTCTTCCTCGACGCGCTGAAGGACCGGCTCGCGTCGAGCTTCCACCTGACGGAGATCCCCGGGCTGATCGGCGCCGTCAAGGGCAGCGTCGAGGTCGTCCAGGCCGGCGGCGGCGCGCCGAACCTCGACGTCATCCAGTCGTACGTCGGGCTCATGTACGGGCTGCCGGCAGGTCATCTCTTCCGGACGACGATCGACAACCTCACCCCGTGCGGCATCCAGAACGCCGAGGAGTGCACGAGCCCGTCCGACATCCTCGCGGCCGCGAACACGTTCATGCATCCGGACGTCACGCTCTCTGCAAGGGCGAACGACCAGGCGCTCGGGATCAAGCCGAAGCCGGTCCACACACAGGCGGTGAAGCCGGCGGAGATCTCGACGCTCGTGCTCAACGGGTCGTCGCAGCTCGGGCTCGCGCGCGACACGTCGTACCGGCTCGCGATGGCGGGCTTCGACACGCTCCACCTGCCGCCGAGCCAGGATGCGAACGCGCCGCTCTCGCTCTCCGGCCAGTACGACTCGTACGTCTACTACGACCCGGTGCAGGCAAAGGCGAAGGACGCGGCGACGACGCTCGCGAAGTGGCTGGGGCCGCACGTCAAGGTGGCGCAGTTCCCGTCGGACGTCGCGCCCGAGGCGCAGGCGGCCGGTAACCCGCTGACCGTGCTCGTGCTCGGCTCGTCGTCGGACGGGAGCGTCACCGATCCGCAGGCGACGGTGCAGGCGCCGCCGCAGAAGCAGCCGCCGTCGATCTCGACCTACGACGCGACGCCGTACGTGTCGGGCTACCACACGCCGTTCAAGATGCTCCTGCCGCGGGTCGTCGCGTCCGGCTCCCGCCTCTCCTCCCTGGAGGGCGTCCGCGTCTTCAAGCCGTCGACCGGCGACAAGGAGCTGGCGCTGACGTTCGTGACCGGCGCCGGCAACGTCTACTACCAGGTGATCGAGACGAACTGGACGAGCGCGCCGATCCTCCGCAACCCGACCGGCAAGTATCACGACAGGAAGACGGGCCGCCAGTTCGACGTCTTCACGACGAGCGGGAAGATCCACATGATCGTGTTCCGCAAGGGCGGGGCGAGCTACTGGGTCGTGAACACGCTCCGCGACGAGCTGTCGAACGAGACGATGCTCGCGATCGCCCGCGGACTCCAACCGCTTTCGCATTAGGCTGGCGCCGATGGCGAAGATCGGCATGTTCGGGGCGGGCTACGTCGGCCTGGTCACGGGGGCCTGTTTCGCAGAGCTCGGCCACGAGGTGACGATTCGGGACGTCGTTCCCGAGCGGATCGAGCAGCTCCGCGCCGGCGAGATCCCGATCTACGAGCCCGGCCTCGACGAGGTCGTCGAGCGCAATCGCGACCGGCTCCACTTCACGCTCGACGTGGACGAGGCGGTCGACGGGGCGGAGTTCCTCTACGTCGCCGTCGGCACGCCGCCGACCGAGTCGGGCGACGCCGACCTGCGCTACGTCTGGTCGGTGATCGACGAGATCCCGCAGGACGTGCCCGGGCGCCCGGTCGTCGTCATGAAGAGCACGGTGCCGGTCGGCACGGGCGAGACCGTGCGCCGCCGGCTCGACGCGCGCGGCCTGACGAACGTCGGCTACGTGTCGAACCCCGAGTTCCTCGCGGAGGGCAGCGCCGTCCCCGACTTCATGAACCCCGACCGCATCGTCGTCGGTGCGTTCGAGCCGGAGGACGCCGAGCGCGTCGTCGGGCTGCACTCGTCGCTGCAGACCGAGGTCGTCCGGACCGACGTCTCGTCGGCCGAGCTCGTCAAGCTCGCCGCGAACGCGTTCCTCTCGACGCGCATCAGCTTCATCAACGAGATCGCGAACGTCTGCGACCTCGTCGGCGCCGACGTCGTCGACGTCGCGAAGGGCGTCGGGCTCGACCATCGGCTCGGTCCGCACTTCCTCAAGGCCGGGATCGGCTTCGGCGGCTCGTGCTTCCCGAAGGACGTCACCGCGCTCAAGCAGCTCGCCGGCAACGAGGGCTACCCGTTCATGCTCCTCCAGGCCGTCTGGGAGGTCAACGAGCTGCAGAAGCGGCGCGTCGTCCAGAAGCTCTTCAAGCATCTCGGGACGCTGCACGGGAAGCGCATCGCGCTGCTCGGGCTCGCGTTCAAGCCGAACACCGACGACATGCGCGAGGCGCCGAGCCGCGTCATCGCCTACCGGCTCCTCAGCGAGGGCGCCGAGGTGCGCGCGTGGGACCCGGTTGCGCGTCCGCAGGACCTGCCGGGGATCGAGATCGCCGACTCCGTCCTCGACGCCGTCCGCGACGCGGACGCGGCCGTGATCGTCACCGAGTGGCCGGAGCTGAAGGACGTCGCGAACGCCGAGGTTCGCGACGCGATGGCGCAGCCGGTGATCATCGACGGCCGCAACCTTCTCGACCCCGTCGCCGCGATGGCCGAGGGCTTCCGGTACGAAGGGATCGGACGGCCGCGGTACGCATCCGATCCGAAGCCGCTGCTGCGCGAGGAGCTCCGCACCTGATGGAGGCCCTGCTCCTCGCGGGGGGCAAGGCGGAACGGCTGGGGGAGGCGGCGCAGGGGTTGCCGAAGCCGCTCGTCCCGATCGCCGGCTTCCCGCTCGCCGAGTACGCCGTCGCGCGGCTCGTGCGCGCGGGCGTGACGCGCGTCGTCGTCGCCTGCCGGGCGGGTCAGGAGGAGGCGTTCGTCAACGCGCTCGGCGGCCTGGGGGCGGAGATCGTCCCGGTCGGCGAGGAGGAGCCGCTCGGCCGCGGCGGCGGGCTGCGGCTCGCGGCCTCGCAGCGCGCCGAGGGTGGAGCCGTGATCGCGGCGAACGGCGACGAGCTGCTCGACGTCGACTTCGAGGCGCTGCTCGCGCAGCACCACGGTGCGGGCTGTGCGGCGACGATCGTCTGCGCACAGGTGCGGTCGCCCTTCGGCGTCGTCGACCTGCAGGAGGACGGCTCGGTCTCCGGCTTCCGCGAGGCGCCGCTGCTCGAGCAGTGGGTGAACTCCGGCGTCTACGTCCTCGACGAGGAGGCGCTCGACCGGCTGCCGGAGAAGGGCGACCACGAGACGTCGACGTTCCCCGAGCTCGCGGCCGAGGGGAAGCTCCGCGGCTTCCGCCACCGCGGCGTCTGGCTGACCGTGAACACGCCGAAGGACCTGCGCCGCGCCGAGGAGTACATGGCCGAGCACCCCGAGTGGTATCCGCGTAGGGTCGTCTCGTGAGCGTCGACTCGCCGAACCTCGACGGGCTCGAGCGCTGGGCGTTCCAGCCGCGGAAGGTCGAGAAGCCCTGGGGCTGGGAGCTGATCTGGGCCGTCGCGGAGCAGTACGTCGGCAAGGTGCTGTTCGTGCGGGCCGGCGAGTCGCTCTCGCTCCAGTTCCACAACGAGAAGGACGAGAGCTGGTACGTCGAGAGCGGCAAGGCGCGGCTCGAGCTCGGCGAGGCGGGGCAGGGGGCGCTGAACGAGGAGATCGTCGGCGCCGGGGCCTGCTTCCGGTACCGGCCGGGCACCGTCCACCGCGTCACGGCCCTCGAGGACACGACGATCCTCGAGGTCTCGACGCCGCACTTCGACGACGTCGTCCGGCTCGAAGACCGGTACGGCCGCGAGGGAACCTCCAAGCCTTAACACAGTTGTGGTAAGGTTCGGTCCGTGGACGGGCTGAACGTCTCCGAGGCGGCAGGGCAGACCGGCTGGTCGCCCCGGATGCTGCGCTATCTCGAGCAGGTCGGCCTCGTCGTCCCGCGCCGCACCGGCTCCGGCTACCGCAAGTACGGGCTGCGCGAGCTGAACGAGCTCCGCACCCTCACCGACCTCCGCACACGGTTCCAGCTGCAGCTCTCCGACCTCGTCTTCGCGGCGCGTCTCCGCCGTGAGCCCGAGCTCCGCCGCGAGGTGGACTCGTGGCTCGCCGGTCGCGACGACCTCGCGTGGGTCGAGTGGGAGCAGCGCAAGCAGGAACGACTCCTGCAAGTCGCCTAATCAACGAAGGGACACATGGCTACGACGAAGCGATACGACGTGAAGGATCTCGCCCTGGCGGGCGAGGGGAAGCGCCGGATCGAGTGGGCCGACCGGCAGATGCCGGTGCTCGCCGCGATCCGCGAGCGCTTCGAGCAGGAGCAGCCGCTTGCGGGCTACCGCATCGCGGCCTGCCTCCACGTGACGACCGAGACGGCGAACCTGATGCGCACGCTGAAGGCCGGCGGCGCCGACGTGGTGCTGTGCGCCTCGAACCCGCTCTCGACGCAGGACGACGTCGCCGCGGCGCTCGTCGAGGAGTACGACATCTCGACCTTCGCCATCAAGGGCGAGGATCACGACACGTACTACTCGCACATCGAGGCGGCGGTCGACCACAAGCCGCACTTCACGATGGACGACGGCGCCGACGTGATCGGCGTGCTCCATTCGGCGCGGCGCGAGCAGCTCGGCGACATCATCGCCGGCACGGAGGAGACGACGACGGGCGTCATCCGGCTGAAGGCGCTCGAGGCGGAGGGCAAGCTCGGCTTCCCGATCATCGCCGTCAACGAGGCGCAGACGAAGCACATGTTCGACAACCGGTACGGCACCGGCCAGTCGACCGTCGACGGGATCATCCGCGCGACGAACGTGCTGCTCGCAGGCAAGAAGTTCGTCGTCGCCGGCTACGGCTGGGTGGGTCGCGGCGTCGCGTCGCGCGCCCGCGGCCTCGGCGCGCAGGTCATCGTCACCGAGGTCGACCCGATGCGGGCGCTCGAGGCGTCGATGGACGGCTTCGAGGTGCTGCCGATGGCGAAGGCCGCCGCAATCGGCGACCTCTTCTGCACGGCGACCGGCGACAAGAACGTGATCGCCGCCGAGCACTATCCGGTGATGAAGGACGGCGCGATCCTGGCGAACACCGGCCACTTCAACGTCGAGATCGAGATCCCGGCGCTCCGCAAGCTCGCGACCGAGTCGCGGGAGGCGCGCGAGTTCGTCGAGGAGTTCACGATGGCGGACGGCCGCCGCATCTACCTGATCGCGGACGGGCGGCTCGTCAACCTCGCCGCCGCCGAGGGGCACCCGGCGCTCGTGATGGACATGTCCTTCGCGAACCAGGCCCTCGGCCTCGAGTACGCCGTGCAGCACGCCGGCGAGCTCGAGCGGAAGGTCTACCCGGTGCCGGCCGAGATCGACAAGGAGATCGCCCGCCTCAAGCTCGAGACGATGGGCGTCGACATCGACACCCTCACCGAGGAGCAGGCCAAGTACCTGGCCAGTTGGGACGAAGGGACCTGAACCGAGCAGGCTCGGTTCGGGGCTAGACGAACTCCGGGGGCGGGAGAGCGCGGTCTCCCGCCCCCTTCGTGCTGTGAGGCTTCGCTCTTCGATCCCGTCGGGAGCACGACTAAGCTCCGCCGCCGTGGCCGAACTCGCGCCAGACCGAATCATCCGGCTCGACGAGTCGATCCCGGCCGTCGTCGTGCTCGATCAACGGCGCCTGCCGGACGAGGCGGTCGAGCTCGAGTGCCGCACGATCCCCGAGCTCGCGGAGGCGATCCGGACGCTCGCGGTGCGTGGCGCGCCCGCGATCGGCGTCGCTGCCGCCTACGGGATGGCGCTCGCCGCGCTGAGAGCAGACGATCTCGCCGCCGCCGAGGCGGAGCTGGCGCAGAGCAGGCCGACCGCGGTCAACCTCTTCTGGGCGCTCGAGCAGATGCGCGACGACCCGACGCCCGAGCGTGCGCGCGCCATCCACGACGACGAGGTCGAGCGCTGCCGGCGGATGTCGGCGCACGCCGCGGCGCTCTTCCCCGAGCACACGCGTGCGCTCACGCACTGCAACGCGGGCGGCCTCGCGACTGGCGGCTACGGCAGCGCCGTCGGGGCCCTCCGCGCGGCCCACGAGCGCGGGCGGCTCGACCACGTGCTCGTCGACGAGACGCGGCCGCTGCTGCAGGGGGCGCGGCTCACCGCCTGGGAGCTCGAGCAGCTCGGCATCCCGCATCACGTGATCGCCGACAGCGCGGCGGCGTCGATGATGGCGCGCGGCGAGGTCGACCTCGTCGTCACGGGCGCCGACCGCATCGCCGCGAACGGCGACACCGCGAACAAGATCGGCACCTATTCTCTCGCGGTGCTCGCGAAGCACCACGGGATCCCGTTCTACGTCGTCGCGCCGAGCTCGACCCTCGATCCCGACACGCCGGACGGCGCGGGCATCGTCGTCGAGGAGCGCGACGGTGCCGAGGTCACGCCGCGCTTCCCGGCGCGGAACCCCGCCTTCGACGTCACACCGCGCGAGCTGATCACCGCCGTCGTCACGGAGCACGGCGTCGCGTGAAGGCGCTGATCCTCGCCGCCGGCTACGCGACCCGCCTCAGCCCGCTCACCGACGACTTCCCGAAGGGCCTCCTGCAGGTCGGCGGCCGCCCGATGGTCGACTGGATCGTCGACAACGTGCGCCGGGCGGGGATCGACGACATCTCGCTCGTCACGAACGCCCGCTTCGCGCCTCTCTTCGAGGA
>JBEQUF010000355.1:0-4759 GCA_040349295.1 Actinomycetota bacterium
ACCTCCGGCGCGACTACGCCGTAGCGGCTTCGAGCTCGACCTCGGGCAGGTCGCCCCACAGGTCTTCGAGCTTGTAGTACTCGCGCGCCTCCGGCGTGAAGACGTGCAGCACGACGTCGAGGTAGTCGGCGAGGATCCACGTCCCCTCGCGCACGCCGTCGACGGCGCGCGGGATGAGCCGCTCCTCCTGCTTCAGCTTCTCGTGCACCTCGTCCCAGATCGCGACCGTCTGCCGCGGGTTGCGGCCGGTGACGATGACGAAGTAGTCCGTGAAGGTGCACTCCGACCGCATGTCGAGGACGACGATGTCGTCGGCCAGCTTCTCCAGGGCGAGAGCGGCGATGCGGCGGGCCTGTTCGAGCGACGTCAAGCGGGACCCAGTGTAGCCCCGGTCATGGCCGGTACAGCCCGCGCTCCCGGATGATCTCGGCCACCGGAGCCGGGACGAGCTCGAGGTCGCCGGAGGCGCGGATCGCGGTCGAGGCGGCCGCATTCGGCACGAGGTCGAAGAAATGGACGCGGTCCGGCTGCCGGAGCCGGTCGAGCACGGCGTCGAGGCGCTCCCGGGGGAACCCCGGACGTGTGCCGACGCCGAGCTCGGCGAGCTCGAGGACGGCGTCCGGCTCCGACCAGGCGAGGAAGTCGCAGAACTCGTCGGCGCCGACGACGAAGAGCGGCTCCTCGAACCGCTCGCCGCGGAGCAGCTCGATCGTGCGCGGGTACGGGTCGAGGCGCACCTCGTCGTCGGGGAAGGCCGCCCGCGCGAGCTCGAGCCGCGTCTCGGCGTCGAGGTGCGTTCCCTTGTGCGCGGGCTGGGCCGAGACGAGGACGAGCAGGCGCGGCAGGCCGAAGTGCTGCTTCGCGGCGAGCCCGAGCGCGACATGCCCGACGTGCGGCGGGTCGAACGCGCCGCCGTACAGGCCCGTCACTGCCATTCGAGGATCTCCTCCCCCAGCTCGACCTCGTCGCCCTCGCGCGCGCCCGCCTGCTTGAGGATCGCCTCGAGCTCCTCGGTCGGCGGCGGCGTGCCGGTGATGCGGAAGCCGCTCTCCGTCCGGTAGACGCGGAACGGGCGGCGTGCCGGCTGCGGGCGGTAGACGAGGTAGTCGACGAGCTCCGGCTCGTCTGCGACGGGCGCGACCTCCTCGGCCGGCACGAGCGTGAAGAGGGCGCGCTTCAGCTCGTCGATCCCGGCGCCGGTGGCGGCCGAGACGCGGAAGACGCGGACGATCCGCGGGTCGTCGACGTCGAACGCCGGCGCTTCCGGCGAGAGGTCGATCTTGTTCAGCACGACCACCTGCGGCCGCGCGTCGAGCCCGGCTCCGTACGCGGCGAGCTCGCCGTCGATCGTGCGCCAGCGCTCTTCGAGGTCGGGCTCCGACGAGTCGAGCACGTGCAGCAGCAGCCGGGCGCGCTCGAGGTGTGCGAGGAACTCGTGCCCGAGCCCGACGCCCTCGCTCGCGCCCTCGATCAATCCCGGCACGTCAGCGACGGTGAGCTGGGCCCCGTCGGGCGCCTCGACGGTGCCGAGATTCGGCGCCAGCGTCGTGAACGGGTAGTCGGCCACCTTCGGCCGGGCGTTCGAGATGCGCGCGAGGAGCGACGACTTGCCCGCGTTCGGGAAGCCGACGAGCGCGGCGTCGGCGAGCAGCTTCAGGTGGAGGACGATCTCGCCCTCCTGGCCCGGCATGCCGATCTCGGCGAACCGCGGCGTCTGACGGGTCGGGCTCGCGAAGTGGACGTTGCCGCGCCCGCCGGTGCCGCCCTTCGCCACGACGACCCGGGCGCCGGGATGCGCGAGGTCGGCGATGAGGCGGCCGTCGTCGTCGAGCTCCTGCGTGCCGACCGGCACGGCAAGCGTCGCGTCGGCACCCCGGGCGCCGTTCGACCTGCTCCCGCCGCCGTTGCCGCCGCGTTCGGCGCGCAGCTTCTGATTCGGCCGAAAGCCGGAGAGGTCGCGCTTCCGCGGGTCGGCGACGAGCACGACGTCGCCGCCCTCGCCGCCGTCGCCGCCGTCGGGCCCGCCCTTCGGGACGAACTTCTCCCGCCGGAAATGCATCGAGCCGTCGCCGCCCCTGCCGGCGATGACGATCAGTCGTGCGCGGTCGTGGAACACGCGTCAGATGCAATCAGGTTGCGCAGCAACCCGATTGACGGGTCGTCGTTACTCGGCCGCGTCGACGACGCTGATGTACCGCTTCTCGCCGCTGTTGCGGAACGAGACGACGCCGTCGCGCTTGGCAAAGATCGTGTCGTCCTTGCCGATGCCGGTGCCGGGACCGGGACGGAAGCGGGTGCCGCGCTGGCGGACAAGGATCATCCCCGAGGAGACGTCCTGGCCGGCGAACAGCTTCACGCCGAGCATCTTCGGGTTGGAGTCGCGGCCGTTCCGCGACGAGCCGAGGCCCTTCTTGTGTGCCATTAGTGGCTCTCCTTCTCCTTCAGCGCCGACTCGAGCGCCGCGATCGCGCCCTTGCGGTTCGCGTTCGCCTGCTCGTGCTCGAGGGCGGCTTCGAGGTTCGGGCGCCGCCAACCGGCCGCCTGCTCCTGGATCTGGGCGACGGTCAGCGTGTCGTAATCCTTCGGCGGGTGCGCGGTGCGCGCGGGCGCCGCAGCCGCCTCGGCCTTCGGCGCAGCCGCCGTCTCTGCCTTGGGCTCGGCCTTCGGCTTCGCGGCCGCCTTCTTCGCCGCGGCCCCATTCGCGGCGGCCCCGATCGACTCGATCTGGATCTGCGACAGGCGGCTGCGGTAGCCCATGTGCTTCTTGTAGCCCACGCGCTGCTTGTACTTGCCGATCCGCACCTTCTCGCCGAGGACGTGGTCGACGACGCGGGCGGTCACCGTCGTCGAGGGCGCCAGGTCCGGCGCGCCGTTGCCGCCGACGAGGAGCACCCGCGGCTCGAAGGTCTTGCCGGCCTCGGTCTTGACGCGGTCGACGAGCAGCCGCTCGCCCTCCTGGACGCGGTACTGCTTGCCGCCGACGGTGATGATCGCGTAGCTCATGGGAATCGTGTTAGGGCAAAGGAAATGCCCGGTTCTCGGGCGGCTACCAGTGTAGCTACTCCTGGAACTCGTCGCCCCACTGGGACATGGGGACGTAGCCCCAGTTCTCCTCGGCCGCTTCCGGCTGCTCCGGCTCAGCCTCCGGTTCCGGGGCCGCGTGCGGCTCGGCCGGCCCCGTCTCGGCCGGCTCCGGCTCGCCCTCGTCCGTCGCGGGCTCGGCGCCGTTCTCGCCGGCCGCGGCGGCGGCCGCCGTCCGCTTGCGGCGGTTCTTGCCGCCGCGGGAGCCGCGGCGGGTCTTCTTCCGCGCCGGCGTCGCCGGGGCGTCGCCGTTCTCGGACGGCCCCGCCGTCTCCTCGTCGTCCGCCTCCTCGCCGAGGTCGTCGGGCGGCAGGTGGATCGTCACCGTCTTCCGGACCGGCTCTGCCGCCGGCGTCGGCGCCTCGGCCTCGGGTTCCTCGGCATCGACCTCCTCGGCCGGCTCGTCGGCGCCCTCGGGCGCCTCCGCGGCCCCGGCGGTGGCGCCGGCCGGCTTCTTCTTCCGGTTCCGGCCGCCGCGCGAGCCGCGGCGCGTCTTCTTCTTCGCGGTCGGCATCGCCGCGCCGTCCGTCTCGGCCTCCGCCTCGGATGCCTCCGCAGCCTCGACCTCGACCTCGTCCGTCTCGGCCTCTTCCTCCTGGGCCTCGACGTCCTCGGAGACGCCCTCGGCCGCCGGCTCGTCCGCCTTCCGCGCGGGCGGCTTGCGGGTCGGCTTCTCGGCCTCGCCCTCGGCGGTCAGCGGCTCGGCCGCCTTCTTCCGCCCGGCGCGGACGAGGGACGCGTAGACGACGCCCTCGAAGACGCGCTCGATCTTGACCTTGACCTTCTTGCCGACGAGCTCCGCCGCCTCGCCGACGCAGACGTCGACGCCGTCGACGTGCGCGACGGCCGCGGCCGCGTCGTGGCGGTCGACCTCGACGAGCTCGACCTGCAGCTCGGCGCCTTCCTCGACCGGGCCGCTCGGGGCGACGTCGGCGAGCTTGCCCTCGCCGAGGACGACGAAGTGGTCGCTGTGCATGTCGGGCCTGCCGGCGAGGAAGAAGCGCCGCTTCGTCAGCGACTCGAGCTCCATCAGCCGGCGGGCGCCCGGGCCGGTCAGGGCGGCCGCGATCGGCGCCGCGAGCTCGACCTTGAACGCCTGCGAGCGCGAGCCCGTGGCGAGCGCGCGGAGCCGCCGCTCGACGTCGATCGCCGCCGACGCCTCGCTGTAGACGATGCCGTCGCCGCCGCAGGTCGGGCACTTGCGGGTCATGACCTCGCGCGGGCCGTCGGTGACGTTCTGGCGCGTCATCTCGACGAGGCCGAGCGGCGAGATCTCGACGACGTACGTCTTCGTCCGGTCGCGCTCGAGCTCGGTGCGGAGCGCCTCCTCGACCGTCGCCCGGTTCTTCGGGTTCGCCATGTCGATGAAGTCGATGACGATGATCCCGCCGATGTCGCGCAGCCGCAGCTGGCGGACGACCTCCTTGACCGCCTCGAGGTTGTTCTTCGTGATCGTGTCCTCGAGCCGGCCGCCGGCGTTCTTGCCGCGCGAGCCGACGAAGCGGCCGGTGTTCACGTCGCTGACGGTGAACGCCTCCGCGTAGTCGAAGATCAGGTAGCCGCCAGACGGGAGGTCGACACGGCGGCTCAGCGTCGACTTGATCTCCTGCTCGACGCCGAACTGCTCCATCAGCGGCGCCTTCTCCTTATACCGGATGACGCGCTCGACCATGTGCGG
>JBEQUF010000364.1:0-13790 GCA_040349295.1 Actinomycetota bacterium
GCGCTGCTCGCGGCTCGTCCCCTCGTCCGCGTCGGCCTGCTCCGCGTCGTCGGCGGTCAGCGGCTTCGCGATGTCCTCGAGGGCCGTCTGCTCGGCCTTCACCCCGAGGACGATCTCCGCGAGCCCGCCGAGCGCCATCACGGCCGAGCCGATCAGGAAGGCGAGCATGACCCAGATGCGGTCGTTCGTCGCGATCATGTGCCCGAAGAGGAGCGGCCCGACGATCCCGCCGAGGCCGGTGCCGACGGCGTAGAAGAAGGCGATCGCGAGCGCCCGCGTCTCCATCGGGAAGATCTCGCTGACGGTCAGGTAGGCGGCGCTCGCCCCGGCGGACGCGAGGAAGAACGTGACGAAGATCAGCGCCTCGAACGCCCACGGCGAGCCGAGCGTCTTGCCGGCGAAGAGGACGGCGAGGAGGGCGCCGACGAGAGCCGAGCCGATGTAGGCGCCGGCGATCATCGGCACGCGGCCGACCGTGTCGAAGAGGCGCCCGAGGATCAGGGGGCCGAGGAAGTTGCCGACGGCGAAGATGACGATGTAGACGGGGACGAAGCCCGACGACACGGCGTAGAACTTCGAGAAGAGGTCGCCGAGGTTGAAGGTGATCCCGTTGTAGATGAACGCCTGGCCGACGAAGAGGGCGACGCCGAGGATGGCGCGCCGCGGGTAGAGCTTGAACGCCGTCGCGGCGATCGTCCGGAACGGGATCCTCTCGCGCTGGCGGACCTTGATCGAGTCCTCGACGTCCTCGAGCCGCTCCCCGGTCTCCCGCTCGACCCCCTGCTCGATCTCGCGGACGATCCGCTCCGCCTCCTCCTCGCGGCCGTGGATGAAGAGCCAGCGCGGCGACTCGGGGACGTTCCGGCGGACGAGCATGATCGTGATCGAGAGCAGCGCGCCGAGCGCGAAGGTGATCCGCCAGCCGACGTCCGCCGGGAACACGGAGCTGAGGAAGAAGAGCGCCGCGCCGGCGCCGGCCGCCGCGCCGACCCAGTAGGAGCCGTTGATGATCAGGTCGACGCGGCCGCGCACCCGTGCCGGGATCAGCTCGTCGATCGCGGAGTTGATCGCGCTGTACTCGCCGCCGATGCCGGCGCCCGTGAAGAACCGGCAGAGGTAGAAGTACCAGGGCGCCCAGGCGAAGGCGGTCGCCGCCGTGGCGACGCAGTAGACGCCGAGCGTGATGATGAAGAGCTTCTTCCGGCCGAAGCGGTCGGTGAGCTGGCCGAAGAAGAGCGCGCCGATGCAGGCGCCGACGACGTAGATCGCCGCCGCCGTGCCGATCGAGCCGGCGTTCATGCCGATGCCGCTGCCCTTCTCGGTCAGGCGCGAGGCGATCGAGCCGACGATCGTGACCTCGAGCCCGTCGAGGATCCACACGGTGCCGAGGCCGCCGACGACGAGCCAGTGGAATCGCGACCACGGGAGACGGTCGAGGCGCCCCGGGATGTCGGTCTCGATCGTGTCCACCGGAACGCGTCGTTCCCCGGCTTGCAAGAGTTATGCCTTGCTCGCCTGCCGGCTCCTCGGGCACCGCTACCGCTTCACGGCCGACGGCCCCGTCATGTCGTGGGCGTGCGACCGTTGCGGATCCGCCGGCGGCACGAAGACGTACGCGAGCGCCGACGAGGCAGCCCGCTACGCCCGCGGGCTCGACCGCGAGGATCGCGACGACCTGGGCCGCCGCGCGCCGATCGTCGCGCTGCTACCGCTTCGCCTGTGGCGCGCGTTCCGCGGCCGCTGAGCGGGCGCGCACCTTGGCCGCTGCGAACAGCGCCACGATCATCCCTGCGAGCGGCACCAGGCCTCCCGCGAGCACCAGCCCCTCCACCACGGGGACAGCCTGCCCTATCGCCCGGACGGGATCAAGAGGCCGATCGGCCCAGCCGGCTCATGCGTGGCGCCCGACGAAGTCGAGCACCCTGGCCCAGGCATCCTCGGACGCGGCGAGGAACTCCTCCTGCTTGCGGTCGAAGAAGCTGTGCGGCGCGCCGTCGTATTCGACGAGCTCGTACTCCTTGCCGTGCTCGCGCAGCGCGTGCTCGAACTCGAGGTTCATCTCGTGCGTGATGTTGGCGTCGGCGCCCGCCTGCAGGGCGAGGATCGGCGCATGGAACTCCGCGACGAACGGCAGCGACCGCTCCGGGCGCCCGTAGAAGCCGACGGCGCCCTTCAGCTCCGGATGGAACGCGGTCGCGGTCCACGAGCCGGTGCCGCCGAAGCAGAAGCCGACGGTGAAGAGCGACCGGCAGCCGAGCGCGGTCAGGTGGCGGATGCACGCGCCGACGTCCTCCTGCACCTGGTGAGGCGTCAGCTCGCGGACATGCGGCATGTAGTCCCAGTCGTTCTCCCGCTTGCCGACGCCGAGCGAGCGGCCGAAGTAGTCGAAGGCGATCGCCACGAAGTCGCGCTCCGCGAAGCGAAGGGCGAGCTCCTCGTAGAAGTGGTAGAGGCCGCGGACGTCCGGGAGGATGACGATGCCGATCTCGGCCGGGCCGTCCGGCATGGCGCGGAACGCGGCGAACTGGTTGCCGTCGTCGGCGGAGAGGGTCAGGTCGTCGTGCGAGATCGCCGCGCCGGAGATGACGGGGATCGGCGGGCTGGAGTCGAGTTCGAAGCACATGCGCCGGAGGATATGCGCGGCGAGCGGCGTACACTCCGCTGGATGCCCGAGCAATCGCAGCGGGACGAGATGAACGCGGCCATCCGCGCGCAGCGCGAGCGGCAGGCGGTGCCGAGAGTGATCTCCGGCGAGGCGCCTCCCCCGCCCCCGGTCGCACCGCCTGCGCCGGTCGCACCGGAGCCGGTCGAAGCGGCCGCACCGGAGCCCGAGCCGGTGCCCGCGCCGAAGAAGAGCCTGCTCAGCCGCCTCTTCGGCAAGTAACGTTCGCCCCGTGAAGCGGGGGCTCACGTGGCTCGTTGCCGTGCCGGCGATGCTCGCCGGCTCGCAGGCGGCGCACGCCCTCGCGTATCGCATCGCCTTCCCGGACGCGCGCGTCCGCGTGCACGTCCTCGCGCTCACCGGGCACGGCTACCTCGCACAGCTGCCGCTCGCGCTCGCGATCGCCGGCGCGCTCGGGCTCGTCGGCCTCGCCGGCGCCGCGTGGGACGCCGCGCGCGGGCGTCGCGTCCGCGAGCTCTCGCCCGCGGCGTTCGCGCTGCTGCCGCCGCTCGCCTTCGCGCTGCAGGAGATCCTCGAGCTCTCGCTCCACACCGGCCATCTCGGCTGGCGCGCGGTCGCCGCACCGACGTTCCTGCCCGGCCTCGCCCTGCAGCTGCCCTTCGCCGTGCTCGCCTACGTCGCCGCCCGGCTGCTGCTGCGGAGCGCCGTTCGGCTCGGCCGGGCACTCATGCGCCCGGTGCGCGTATCTCCGGCACGCGTCTTCTCGTTGCTGAGCAGCGTGGTTGCGCCGCAGGCGCAACCACGCTGCTGTGGGGCTCGCGGTCCGCCGCTCGCCGTCGGCTGCTGATCCGACGACCCGAGCGAAAGGACTTCCATGAGACACCGCATCGCGCTGGGCGCGCTCGTCGCGCTCGCAGCGCTCTTCTTCACCGGCGGCGCCTGGGCGCACGCGATCGTGAGCCCGCCCGTCGTGCTCGCACAGCACGACCAGGTGTTCACGCTTGCGGTGCCGACCGAGAAGGACGGCGCGACGACGACCTCGGTCGTGCTGACGACGCCTGCCGGCTTCGACATCGACTCCTTCGTCCCGTCGCCCGGGTGGAAGCGCAGCGTCGCGAAGAACGTCGTCACCTGGACCGGCGGCGCAGTGCCGACCGGCGAGGACGCCGCGTTCTCGTTCGTCGCGGGGACGAGCGGCACCGGCGACTACACGTTCTCCGTCCGGCAGACGTACTCGGACGGATCCGTCGTCACGTGGTCCGGGCCGGAATCGTCGGATGCTCCCGCGCCGATCGTACGGGCCGTCTCGTCCTTCGGCGGCGGCACGCCGGCGATCACATGGCTCGCGCTCGGCGTCGGCGTCGCGGGCCTCGTCGCGGCCGGCGTCGCCCTGCTCGCGCGCGGCGGCCGGGAGCTCGCATGATCGTCCGCCTGCTCGCCTCGTTCGTCGCGCTCGGCGCAGGCATCGCCGCCCTCGCCCTCGCAGCGGGGCTGCTCTAGTGCGCGCGCGGGAAGAGGTAGAAGCGATGCGGCGGGACGTAGCCGCCGACCTCGAGCACGAGCTCGTCGCCGTCGCGCAGCACGATCGCCCGCGGATCGCCGCCGATCCGGCGGCCGTTGCGGAACGCGCTGACGCGACCGGCGAAGGAGAGCAGCCGCCGCGGCGCCAGTCGCTGCCGCCACGCGCGGAAGAAGTCGCCGAGCGTCGCTCCGCGGCCGTACCGGACGACGCCCGTCGGGTCGCTCGTCCAGCAGCCGACGTGCGCCGGGATCAGCACGACGCGCCCGTTCGCGAACAGCTCCAGGTGCACGCGCTGCGCCGGCGCGTGCTCGCACTGCTGGTGGACGGCCGGCGGGTGGTAGCGCGGGCCCACGCCGATCGGCGTCGGTATCGGCATCTGCTCCTCATTGTCGCTGTGCTGGCGCTCGCCGGCTGCGGCGGCGGCGGTGGCGGCGGCGTCGGTTCGACCACGGTCGGCAAGGCGCGCACGTACTCGCTCGTGCAGCACGAGACGGGAGCCCTGGTGACGCTGAAGATCGTCCAGCCGAGCGGTGCGCCGCTGACGCGCTTCAAGCGTGGCTCCGGCCCGCACACCGGCGTGCACGTGATCGTCGTGCGCCGCGACCTGAGCGAGATCCTCCACGAGCATCCGCCGGTGCGGCCGAACGGCGACTTCTCGGTCGACGTGGCCGCGCTGCCGCCCGGGCCGTACCGGATCGTCGTCGACGTCTACCCGGCGAACGGCCCGCAGCCGAACTTCCAGCTCTTCTCGACGCTCCGCCGGCCCGGCCCGTACGCGCCCGAGGCACTGCCGCCGCTCGCGACGCACGAGACGGTCGACGGCGTCACCTTCACGCTGCAGGGCACGCCGCACCTGCAGGCGATCGAGCCGGCCTTCCTGCACTTCACCGTCACCGACCGCGGCAGCGCCGCGCGCTTCACGCCGTGGTACGGCGCGCTCGCGCACGCGATCTTCTTCCGCGCCGGGACGCTCGACTACTTCCACACGCACGTGTGCGCGCCCGGCGCGAGCGGCTGCACGAGCGTCTTCGGCGCGGCGAAGGTGACCGGGCAGTCGTCGACGCCCGGAAAGCTCGACGTCGGCGTGCTCGTTCCCGTCCCCGGGACCTGGCGGCTCTTCCTGCAGTGCCGCGTCGGCGGACGCGTCGTCACGGCGCCGTTCACGCTCACGGTGCGGTGAAGCGGCTCGTCCTCCTCGCCGCCGTCGCCGGCGCACTCGTGCTGCCGGCGTCGGCCTGGGCGCACGCAGCGCTCCTGCGGACGTCGCCGCAGGCGAGCGCGACGGTGAACACGCCGCCCGACCACGTCGCGCTGACGTACTCCGAGGCCGTCGAGCCGCGTTTCGCGATCGTCTCCGTCACCGACGCGGCCGGCCGCAGCGTCACGGCGGGCGAGCCGACGCGCTCGCTGCAGGACGCGGACGAGCTCGACATCCCGCTCCACCGCGTGCCTGAGGGGTGGTACCTCGTGTTCTGGCGCGTCATCTCCGCCGACGGCCACCCCGTGCGCGGCGTGTTCACCTTCGCGGTCGGGCCGAACCCCGGCCCGGCCCCGGCGTTCACGGTCCCATCGCTCTCCGAGCCGGCGGCCACGCCGAGCCTCGTCGCGCTGCGGTGGGCGGTCTTCTTCTTCGCGATGGCCGCGATCGGCCTGCTCGCGCTGCGCTGCGGGATCGCCCGCCCGCTGCTGCGCGACCGCCCGCGCGCGCTCGCGGTCGCATTCTGGGTCGCGCTCGGTGTCGCGCTCGTCGTGAACGTCGTCTACGTCTTCGACGCGACCGCCGAGTTCGCGCTGCGGCCCGTCACCGACGTCGGCGCGCTGCTGCCGCTGCTGCAGAAGTCCGCCTTCGGCCGCGGCTGGCTGACCCTCGAGCTCCTGCTCGTGCTGCTCGGCGTGGCGGGCGGGATCGCGCTGTGGCTCGACCGCGGCGCCCGGCGGCGGCGCTCGGTGGCGGAGCTCGTGTCGCTGCTCGGGGCCGCGCTCGCCGCCGCCGCCGTGCTGCTCGTCCCCGGAGCCGCCGGCCATGCCGCGCAGACCTCACCGCGTGCGCTCTCCATCGCTCTCGACTGGCTGCACCTCGTTGCCGGGTCGCTCTGGGTGGGCGGCCTGATCGGCCTGCTGCTCCTGCGCAGGAACGTCGCGGCGCTCGTCGTCACCGTGCCGCGCTTCTCGAACGTCGCCTTCGCGAGCGTCGTCGTCCTGCTCGGGACCGGCGTCGGCGCGTCCGTCGTGCACCTGCCGACGCTCTCCTCGCTGTGGGACACGTCGTACGGGACGGCGATCCTCGTCAAGGCGGGGCTCCTGCTCGCGGCGATGGCGCTCGCAGCGGTGAACCTCCTCCGCACGCGACCCGCGCTGCTCCGACCCGTGCCGCCTGCGAGCGCCGCGATCCTCCTGCGCCGGCTCGTCGCCTGCGAGACGGTGCTCGTCGCCGCGGCGATCGCCGCCGCCGCCGTGCTCTCGAGCCTGCCGCCGCCGCCCAAGGCGCTCGCCTCGCTCGGCACGGTGAGCGCACACACCGGCCCCGGCGCCGTCGTGCGCGCATTCGACGACGGCGGCTACCACGTCGTGCTGCACGTCAGCCCGAATCGGGCCGCGATGCCGAACGCATTCGCCGTGCAGCTGAGCCGCAACGGCAACCCGGTGCACGGCGCTGCCGTCACACTGCGCTTCACGATGCTCGACATGGAGATGCCCGCGCAGGAGTACACGCTGCCCGAGACGCGGCCGGGGACGTACGCGCGGACGATCCCCGCGCTCGTCATGGTCGGACGCTGGGGGCTGCAGATCTCCGTCGGTTCGTTCACGACCACCGTCGTCGACAAGGCGGGCGGATGAGGCTCGTCGCGCTCGTCCTCGTGCTCCTCTCGCTGTCGGCGGTCGCCGCGCAGGCCGACGGCGACCCGGCGAGCGACTGGCTGTACACGCAGAAGGTGTTCGTCCCCTTCGACGTGAAGGCGACGAAGGCGAACCAGCGCGAGCTGACGATGACGGTCGAGGGTGCGTGGAAGCAGCAGTTCCGGATCAAGGTCGCCGTGATCGGCAACGCGTACGACCTCGGGGCGGTGCCGTCGCTCTGGCGCAAGCCGCAGACGTACGCGCGCTTCCTCGGCGCCGAGCTCGTGTTCCTCTACAAGCAGCGGCTGCTGATCGTGATGCCGAACGGCTTCGGCTTCTACTGGCACGGCCACAGCACGACGGCGCCCTATGCGACGCTCGACAGGATCGCGATCCCGGCCGGCCCCGACGGCCTCGTGACCGCGGCGCGCGAGGCGGTCGTCCAGCTCGCCGCGAAGAGCGGTGTCGAGATCACCGCGGCGAAGGCGCCTGCCGACCACACGAACCGCGACCGCATGATCATCATCGTCGCGGCGGTCGCGCTGATCGCGCTCGCGCTGCTCGGCCGCTTCGCCCTACGACGTCGCGGCTAGCGCCTTCGACACGGCGCTCGCCGTGTACGGCCAGACGAAGACGGCTCGCTCCCAGCCGTTCGCGTCGATCAGGTACGCCGCCTCGGTGTGCGACACCTGCTGCACGCGCACGCCGGCGATCTTCCGCTTCGTGACGATCACGTCGATGCCGTAGCGCTTCCACACCGCCGCAAGCTGCTTGCCGCTGCCGATCCCCCACGTCCACTGCGGCGCCACACCCCACTTGCGACGGTCGAGCGCGAGGTTGCGCTCGGCGTTGCCGGCCGTGTTCACGCTGACGGCGAGGATCGTGGGCTTCACGCTCGCCGAGCGCACGGCGTCACTGAGGTGCTGCGCCTCCGTCGGGCAGAAGTCGCGGCAGAGCGGGTCGATGAACGTGACGAGCACGGGCTTCCCGTGCAGCGACGCGAGCGAGACCGGCCGGCCGTGCTCGTCGAAGAGCGAGATCGGCGGGGCCTTCTTCTCCCCCGCGGCCCAGGTCGCGGCTGCCTCGCTCGAGGCCGGCGGCGTCGCCGACGGCGGCGCCGACTTCGTCGACCGCGTCACGAACACGAGCGCGACGACGGCGACGATCAAGAGCGGTATCGACGCGAGGAGGGCCCAGCGTGTGGTCGCCGTCACTCCGCAATCGTACGGACGACGAGCACGCCACAGGGCGCCTCGTGCACCACACGATTCGAGACGCTGCCGAGCACCGTCCGCCGGAAGCCGCCCCAGCCGTGGGAGCCGATCACGATCAGCTCCGGCCGGATCTCGCCGGCCGCGGCGCAGATCTCGTCGGCGGCGTCGCCCTCGCGAACCTCGAAGCTCGTCTCGGCGCCCGCTGCGCGACCGCGAGCCGCGACGCGCTCGGCGACCTCGTGCGCCGCCTGCTGCTCGGCCTCCGACAGCTCGTGCACCGGTGCCATCGGCGTGTATCCGTAGCCGACGATCACGGGCGTCTTCCAGACGACGACGACGTGGAGCGGCCACCCCGTCGCCCGGGCGAGCCTGACCGCCTCGTCCGTCGCGCGCTCGGCGCTCGGCGACCCGTCGGTCGCGAGCAGGATCGAGCTCACAGCGACCTCGCGAGCCGGCGTGCGTTGTCGTCGAAGGCCCAGGTCAGCTGCGAGTCGACGGAGACGACGCCGGGGACGCGGCGCACGTAGGCGCCGACCATCTCGGCGATCGTCCGCGTCTCGACGCGGCCCGCGAGCTTCACGACGCCGTCCTCGACCTCGACCTCGACCGAGCCGGGCTCGATCCAGAGCGTGTGCAGGAGCACGTCGTCGGCGATCTCCTCGGCCAGCGCCGTGTCGGGCCGGTCGAATGCGCGCACGAGATCGGCGCGGGTGAGGATCCCGACGACCTTGCTGCCGTCGACCACCGGGAGCCGGTTGACGCGCTTCGTCGTCATCATCCGCGCAGCCTCGACGACGTCCTGCTGCGGGGACACCGTGATCGCGGGCGAGGTCATCGCATCGCCGGCGGTCCGGGCGTCGAACCGGTCGTGGTCGCCGTACGCGCTGTCGAGGATCCGTCCGAGGAACCCGGTGACCTCGATCGGCTGTGCCTGCTCCTTGACGAGGATGTCGGCCTCGGAGACGACGCCGGCGACCCGGCCGTCGGCGAGGCAGACGGGGACGCCCGAGATGCGGTGCTCGACGAGCAGCCTGGCGACCTCCTTCAGCGTCGTCTCGGGCGAGACGCTGATGACGTCGCGATGCATGAGTTCCGAGATCTTCATGCCTCTAGCGTCGTCCGCCCCCGGTCGCCGGGAATCGGGGGAACCACCGAGGCTCCGTCCGGACCTCTGCACGATCCTTCCCGGCCATGGAGGCCGTCCGGATCGATGGGTTGCGCGTCGACCGCGGCGGCCGCCCGGTGCTCGTCGACGTCTCCCTCGCCGTCGAGGGCGGACGCGTCACGGGCCTCCTCGGCCCGAGCGGCAGCGGCAAGACGACGCTGCTGCGGTCGATCGTCGGCGTCCAGCGGGTGACGGGCGGCGGGCTGCGCGTGCTCGGCCTGCCGGCGGGCACGGCCCCGCTCCGCGCACGCGTCGCCTACATGACGCAGGCGCCGTCCGTGTACGCCGACCTCACCGTCCGCGAGAACCTCCGCTACTTCGCGCGCATCCTCGGCGCGGGCCGCAGCCGGATCGACGCCGTCCTCGCCGAGGTCCATCTCGAGGAGCTCGCCGGCCGGGTCGTGTCTCGGCTCTCGGGCGGCCAGCGGGCGCGGGTCTCGCTCGCCACCGCGCTGCTCGGCGAGCCCGAGCTGCTCGTCCTCGACGAGCCGACGGTCGGGCTCGACCCCGTCCTGCGACGCGACCTCTGGGACACGTTCCACCGGCTCGCCGAGGGCGGTGCGACGTTGCTCGTCTCGAGCCACGTCATGGACGAGGCCGACCGGTGCGACGATCTCGTACTCCTTCGCGACGGCGCCGTCCTCGCGACGGGCACCCCGTCGGCCCTGCGCGAGCGGACCGGCGCCGGCTCGCTGGACGACGTCTTCCTCCGGCTCGTGGAGGACGTGTGATCGCGACCGCCATCCGCGTCCTCGCACAGCTCCGACGCGACCCGCGCACGATCCTGCTGATCGTCGGCGTGCCGTGCCTGCTCGAGTTCCTGCTCAAGGAGATCTTCTCGGGGCGGTCCGACGTGTTCCAGCACGTCGGCGCGCCGCTGCTCGGACTCTTCCCGTTCATCTCGATGTTGGTCATCACGTCGGTGACGATGCTGCGCGAGCGGACGTCCGGCACGCTCGAGCGCCTGATGTCGCTGCCGCTCGCCAAGGCCGAGCTGCTCGGCGGCTATGCGGCAGCGTTCGCGCTCGCGGCGGTCGTGCAGGCGACCGCGGTGTCGCTGCTCGCGTTCGGCGCCCTCGGGCTGCACGTCGGCGGGCCGCGGCCGGCGGTGGTGGCGCTCGCCGTCGCGAACGCGACGCTCGGGATGGCCCTCGGCCTCTGCGTGAGCGCGTTCGCCCAGACGGAGTTCCAGGCGGTGCAGTTCCTGCCGGCGGTCGTCTTCCCGCAGCTCCTCCTCTGCGGGCTCTTCGTGGCCCGCGGCGACATGGCGCGCTGGCTGCGCGCGATCTCCGACGTGCTGCCGCTCTCCTACTCCTACGACGCGCTCGCGCGCGTCTCCGCCGCCGGCCCGTACGGCGGCTGGTTCGCCGCGGACGTCTCGGTGACCCTCGCGGGGGCGCTGCTCGCACTGGGCCTCGGGGCGGCGACGCTGCGGCGCCGCACCTCGTAGCGGGTTGCCAGTTTCTACTGATGCGTTCCCCAGGCGCGTCGGCGACGCTCGGTCCATGACAGTCCTCGTCGCCTATGCGAGCAAGCACGGCGCGACCAGGGAGATCGCTGAGGCGCTCGGGCGTGACCTGCGCTCCCGCGGCATCGACGTGGACGTCTTCCGCGCTGACGAGGTCGGCGGCCTCGACGAGTACGACGCCGTCGTCCTCGGCAGCGCGGTGTACATGGGCAACTGGCTTCCGGCGGCGCAGGCCCTCCGCGACCGCTGCACCCACGAGCACCTGTGGCTCTTCAGCAGCGGTCCCATAGGAGACCCCCCGCTTCCTGCGCCGCCGGACGTCGGCCCACGCCACCGCATCATCCCCGGCAAGATCGACCGGCAGGGCCTGTCGCTCGCCGAGCGCGGGATCGTCAAGCTCGTCAAGGCGGCCTACGGCGACTACCGCGACTGGGACGCGGTGGCCGAGCTCGCCGACGACGTCGCCGACGAGCTCGGCGTCTCCGCCTACTCGATCGCGTAGTTCGCCCGGAACAGGTTGTCCGGGTCGACCTGCGCCTTGACCGCGCGCAGCCGGCTGGCCGTCTCCGCGCCGAAGAAGCTGTCGACGCCGGCGCGCGACTCGGTGAAGTTCGCGTACCGCCCCGCGTCGTAGGGCGCGAGCGCCTCGGCGACCTTCGCCAGGTGCGCGTCGTTCGCGGCGGCGATCTCCGGACCCGCGGCGATGCCGACGCCGAAGTACGCGAAGTCCGCGTCGAGCGTGTCGATCGCGCCGTGCACCGGATCGCTCTGCGCGAGCGCGCCGCCGAGCTGCCGGAGCTCGACGCTCAGGAGCGGCGACGCAGATCCAGGGCCGGTGACCTCGAGGAACGCGTCGAGCCCCGCGGCGTCGAGGCCGCCGACGAGCGCGTGGTGGCTCGTCCCCGGCACCGGCTCCTTCGGGTCCATGTGCAGCTCGGCGATCCCGGCCGGCGGGACGAGCGCGAACGTGTCGATCGCCGGGCCGAGCGCGCGGAGCGGCTCGAGCAGCTCGCGGCCCTCGTCCTCGCCGCCGAGGAAGACCGCCTCGACGAGCGCGAACGACTGCCCCCGCAGCGGCTCGGGCACCGCCGGGAGCGGCGGGAACTGCAGGATGCGGCCGACCGAGGTGACCTCGTCGGGCGTCGCCGGCAGCCACTCCCGCCACGCGTGCAGCACCTCGGCCGACCGCTCGAGCGGGAAGAAGAGGACCCCGGCGTAGTCGAGCGGCTGCTCGATCAGCTCGAACTCGAGCGCGGTCACGACGCCGAAGTTGCCGGCGCCGCCGCGCAGCGCCCAGAAGAGCGCCGCGTCGTCGTCGGCGTCGACCCGGCGCAGCTCGCCGTCGGCCGTCACGAGCTCGATCGCGAGCACCTTGTTCGCGGCGAGGCCGTGCTTGCGCGCGTACCAGCCGAGACCGCCGCCGAGCGTGTAGCCGACGACGCTCACGTCGCCGGTCGAGCCGTGCAGCGCGGCGAGCCCGAGCTCGGAGGCGGCGGGCACGACGTCCTCCCACTTCGCGGCGGCGCGCACGCGGGCGCGGCGGCCGGCAGCGTCGATCTCGACGCCCTGCAGGGCGTCGGTGCGGAGGATGATCGTGTCCTCGAGCGAGCCGAGCGGGGACGCGTTGTGGCCGGTCCGCTGGGGCGCGACGCGGTAGCCCTCGGCCGCCGCGTAGCGGACGACGGCGGCCACGCCGGCCTCGTCCTGCGGGAACGCGACCGCAGCGGGCCGCTGGTCGACGGCGAGGTTCCACGCCCGGCGGGCGGCGTCCCAGTCCGGGTCACCGGGCCGGGTGAGTCGAAGGTTCGGGGGTGCAGCGGCAATCGTCATGTCGTCTCCTCGATGTCGGTCCGTCGAGGATGCGTCCCGCCGGGTGTCGACCGCATCGCGGGCCTCCCCCAAGGGAATCCCCAGTGTTTGCCGAGAGCTGTAAGGCCCCCCTTACAGACCTGGTATGGTGCCCGTCCGTGAGCGAGATCTTCTGCGAGGACGTCAAGCAGCGCCGCTGGTGGCGCACGTGGGGCATCTGGGGCTTCGTCGTCGTGCTGCTCGGGACGCTCGTCGGCGGGATCGTCTACGCGTCGCACGGCAGCGCCGACCCGACCGCCGCCCCGGCCTCCGAGTCGCACGCGGTCGTCGTCGCGAACAGCGCGATCATCGTCTTCCGCGAGGGGCTCGAGGCGGTGCTGATCCTCGCCGCCGTCACGGCGCCGCTCCTCGGGTCGCAGCGCCGGCTCCGCAAGCCGATCGGCGGCGGCGTCGCCGTCGCGTTCGCCGCCGTCGTCGCGACGTGGTTCGTCGCGCAGGCGATCCTGTCGCAGTTCTCGCGCTACGGCGACAAGCTGCAGGCCGTCACCGGGCTGATCGCGATCGGCGTGCTGCTCGTGATCATGAACTGGTTCTTCCACAAGCTCTACTGGACGAAGTGGATCGGCTCGCGCACCGCGAAGCGCAAGGCGGTCGGCGCGCAGGTGCTCGGGCTCGTCGTCCTCGGCTTCACGAGCGTCTACCGCGAGGGCTTCGAGGTCGTGCTCTTCCTGCAGTCGCTGCAGCTGAAGGCCGGCACGCCGACGGTGCTCGAAGGCGTCGGCATCGGCCTCGCCGGAACCGTCGCCGTCGGCGTCGCGACGTTCTTCCTGCAGCAGAAGCTGCCGTACAAGCGGATGCTCGTCGTCACCGGCGTGCTGCTCGGCGTCGTGCTCGTCGTCATGGTCGGTGGCTCGGCGCGGACGCTCGTCGACGTCGGCTGGCTGCCGGCCGCGCCGATGAGCGTGCAGTTCCCCGACTGGTGGGCGCGCTGGTTCGAGCTCGTCCCCTCGTGGACGACGGTCGCGGCGCAGCTGCTCGCGGCGGTCACGGTCGTCGGCTCCTACTTCGTGGCCGAGTGGATCAAGGTGCGCGCCCCGCGCCGCCGCGGCCGCGAGGCCGCCCAGCGGTCGACCGCGCCCGTCTCGCTCTAG
>JBEQUF010000368.1:0-8981 GCA_040349295.1 Actinomycetota bacterium
CGACGTGACGAATCACACCTTCCCGATCCTCGACAAGCTCCACTTCGCGCCGACCGTCTCGACGCCGCCGGCGATCGGCGGGACGGCGCTCCCGGGCCGCCAGCTGACCGCCAACATCGGCAGCTTCGACGGCGACACACCGGTCGCGACGAGCTTTCACTGGTACCGCTGCAACGCGAACGGCGCGCGCTGTCATGCCATTCCCGGTGCGACGAAGATCACGTACTTCCCGACCGCCGACGACGTCGGCTTCACGCTGGAGCTGATCGTCGACGCGTCGAACGCCTACGGCAAGCTCACCGCCGCGTCGCCGCCGACCGACACCGTCGCCGCGGAGCCGCCGCATCTCAAGGGCCGGCGCATCGTCGGTACGAGCAAAGCGGACTACCTGGCCGGCGGCGGGCGCGACGACACGATCATCGGCCTCGGCGGGAACGACACGATCCTCGGCGGCGCCGGGGACGACGTGCTCGACGGCGGCCCGGGGAACGACGTGATCACCGGCGGTCCCGGTGCGGACAGGATCTCCGGCGGCAGCGGCTCCGACACGATCTACGCCGCCGACGGCGAGAAGGACGTCATCGACTGCGGTGCCGGCGACGACCGCGTCGTCGCCGACTCCTACGACGTCGTCAAGAACTGCGAAGTCGTCACGCGCGTCACCTCGCCCTAGACGGCGAGCAGGCGCGCCAGCACCTTCTCGAGCTCGTCGCGCTCGGTCGCGAGCCCGGTGAACGCGGCCTCGAGCCGGCGCTCGCCTTCGTCGGTCAGGCGGAGGTGCGCGACACGAGCATCGGTCTGCGACTGCTCGCGCGAGATGAGCCCTGCCTCCTCGGCGCGGCTCACGAGCTCGGTGACCGTGCTCTGGGCGAGCTGCAGCCGGCGTGCGAGCTCCGTGACCGTCGAGCGCTCGCCGCCGTCGCGCGCCCCCTTGATCATCAGCAGCAGGAGATAGCGCTGCGGCGTGAGACCGGAGTGGCGCGCGACACGCTCCGACTGCCGCAGGAATCGCCGTAGCGACTCGCGGAAATCGGCGACCTCCATCACGCGGGCGACGTCGAGTGTCATCGCCTGATTTTATCTCCGAGCACGCGGGCGAAGAGATTCGGCACCGCCGTCTGTAACAACTCCGCAACACGGTAGTACCGCGGCACCGTCGTCTCGCCTCGGTCGTGCTCGAGCGACGCGAGCACGTGCTGCGCGATGCGCTCCGGACCGATCACGAGCCGCTGCGCCGGCTTCGGCAGCCAGGCCTGCGGGAAGCCCTCGGTCTCGACGAAGCCGGGCTTCACCGTGTGGACGCGGATGCCTCGCGCACGAAGTTGCGCGGCGGCGCCGCGCGAGAACGCAAGCTGCGCGTGCTTCGACGCGGCGTACGGGCCCGAGCGCGGCAGGGTGACGACCCCCGAGACGGAGACGATGTTGACGACGTCCGAGGGCGCCGACGCCTCGAGTGCGGGAAGGAACGCGCGCAGCGCCCAGACCGAGCCGAGGTAGTTGACGCGCATGACCTCCTCGACGCGGTCGGGATCGTCGTCGAAGAAGCCCGACCGGCCCGGCTGGCCGGCGTTGTTGACGAGCAGGTGCACCGTCGGATGCCGCGCAGCTACATCGGTGAGCGATGCGCGATCCGTGACGTCGCACACCTCGTAGGTCGCGCCGAGCTCCTGGGCGAGCTCGCGCAACCGGTCCTCGCGGCGCGCGACGAGCACGCACCGCCAGTCGCGTTTCGTGAGCGCGCGGGCGATCTCGGCTCCGATGCCGGAGGACGCGCCGGTGACGACTGCTATCCGTTGCACGTGCCGACAATACGCCGCACGGAGGCAGCGCGGCGCTTCTTGTCGACAGATGTGACAACAAGCACGTGCCGTCCCGGGCCGAGCGCGACCCTCGCCGACCACAATCCGAGGTTCCCGGAGCGGCTCGTCGCACGCAGCTTCCCGTCCACGGCGAAGTCGACGCGCGCGATTCCCGCGGGCGACCCGGCCGCGACCTCGAGCCGCGCCGAGCGCGGGGTGCACACGCCGGCGGTCGGCAGGAGCCAGTCGATCGTCACCCCGGCGACGACACGCAGCCGGGCGCTCGCCGTCCGCGTGTTCGGCATCAGCTTGTCGCCGATCGTGTCGACGTTCTTCGACTCCTGGAAGTCCGAGCTGATCATGCGCAGCGCGGTCGTGCCCGCCGGCAGCGCGGCCACGGACGCAGGCAGGGGGAACGCCGCGAGCCCGGTCGCCGGGTCGTAGTCGCCGACCGCGATCAGGCGGCCGCCGTAGCCGATCGTCAACGACTCCGGGTCGACGCCCGACTTCGCGTCGACCGATCGCAGCACGATGGTCGGGTGGCCGGCGGTGACGCGCGTCGTCAGGAGCTGCAGCGTCGGTGGCGTGACGTCGTTCGTCCACGAGCGCAGCACGTACCGTCCGGCGAGCGACTTGCCGCTGAACCGGTTCTGCGCGGAGTCGACCGCGACGTAGTACGTCCCCGCGGCAGGGAACGAGACGCCGGCGACGCCGATGTCCTCGCTGTAGTCGTACGTGAGCTCGTTGACGTCGACCGGTGTCGCGGGATAGCCCTGCACGCTGTTCTCGTCCTTGCGCGCGAGGTACCACGGGTCGATCTCGGCGCCGGTCGACGAGTCGATCACCGACACGCCGGCGTTGACGAGCTTCCCGGGCAGCGTCGTCCGGTAGACGGTCTCCGAGCCGAGCTCGTTCATCGGCAGCTCGTCGGGCTGGAAGCCGAACGGTGCGTCGGGGAAGCGATACGCGCCGACACGGCTCGTCCCGCCGGCCGTTGTACCGGTCTGCTCGACCCTGAGCGGCTTCGTCGCGACCGCGGCGAGCGCCGGGTTGTCGACGAACGCGAGGTACGGGATGCGGCGGACGGTCGAGCCGTTCTGGAGGAGGATGAAGCCCTGCGTGACGCCGCTGACCGCCTGTGCGAGCGGATGCACGGTGACGGCGATGTCGGTCGACCCCGCGGGCGGCACGACCGCCAGGCCGCCGGCCGTCACGTCGACGCTCTGCGTCGAGACCGTCCAGGTGCCGGCGCCGCCGCCGCCGTCGGAGAGATGCACGAGCAGCGTCTTGCTCGCACCCGGCGCGACGTCGCCGAACGAGAGCGACGCCGGCTCGGCGAAGAGCGCAGGAGCGTTCGCCGCGGGGAGCGAGACGAGACCGCCGCCCTCCTCGCTGACCGGCGCCTCCTGCTTCCGGTCGCTGTCGGCGTACGCAGGCGCCGCGGTGTTCACGAGCGCCGACTTGACCTGGGCCGGCGTCCAGCTCGGGTGCAGCTCGAGCAGGAGCGCCGCGGAGCCGGAGACATGCGGCGTCGCCATCGACGTCCCGTCGAAGACCGCGAAGCGCGACGCGTCCGTGTTCGCGAGCGTCGAGGAGAGGATCTGGCCGCCGGGCGCCGACACGTCGGGCTTCAGGAGATGGCCGAAGTCGGTCGGCCCCGACGACGAGAAGCTCGTGATGATGTTCGCGCGCTGCGTCTCGTCGAGCTCCTCGGACGTCCGGCCGACGAACGCGGGCGCCTTGCCGCCGCGCGCGGCGAGCAGCGCGATCAGGCGGGCGCCGTCCTGCTGGGCGATCATCCCGCCGGGGAGCGAGACCTGCGTCGGGATGTCGTTCGCCTCGCCGGGCCGGTTGTCGATGTAGACGATCCCGACCGCGCCCGCGAGCTTCGCCGCGTCGGCCTTGGTCGAGAACGGGCACGTGCCGCGCTCGACGAGCGCGATGTCGCCTCGCAGGGAGCCGGCCGGGAGCGGCGCCGACGCCTTGTCGAGCGCGCCGGCCGGCCCGCACAGGTGCCGCTCGACCGGCTTGCCGTCGGTGCCGGTGATCGAGCCGACGTCGACGAGCGTCTGGGCGGTCGTCTCCCACGACGGCGGTGCGAGGTTGCCGTCGGTCCCGCGGAACGGGATGCCGGTGAGGAGGCCCGGCACGTCCATCGCCGGCGCGAAGACGTGGGCATTCGACGTCGCCGCGACGGCGATCGCGTCCGGTGCGGTGCCCGGCGAGCCGATCGAGCCGTTGCCGAAGTCGTCGCGGTCGTTGCCCGCGGCGAACACCGGTACGACGCCGGCGGCGACGACCGCGTGCGTCGCGGCGATGAGCGCGTCGTTCTGCGGCTCGACCTCGGGGCCGCCGCCGGAGAAGTTGATCACGTCCATGCCGTCCTGCACGGCCGCTTCGAACGCCTCGACGATCTCCGGCGTGTCGGCGACGTGGCCGATCGGCGTCGGGATCGTGAAGACGCGGTAGTTCCCGAGCCAGGCCCGGGGCGCGACACCGCTGAGCCCGGTCGTCCGCGGGTGGTCGGCGCCCGCCGGCGCCGTCGTGTTCGCGTCGCCGGCCGCGATGCCGGCGACGTGCGTCCCGTGGAACGACGAGGCGGGATCGACCGGCAGGCGGCCCGCGGCGCCGGCGTTCGGGCCGGGGAAGACGCGCGCGACGATCACCTTCGCCGTCGTCGCCGACGTGATCCCCTTCGGGAAGCCGGCCGGGTAGGAGTAGCCCGACGGGTCGAAGAACGGGTTCGTCTGGTCGATGCCGTCGTCGACGATCGCGATCTTGATCCCGCTGCCGTCGGCGCCGGTCGTCTGACGCAGCACGTCGGCGCCGATCAGCGCCGGCGAGCGGTTGGTCTTGACCGTGTACTGCAGGCTCGGGTACACGTGCGCGGCCCAGCCCTGCCGCATGAGCGCCGGGAGCTTCGCGTACGGGAGCGAGACCGTGAGGGCGTCCAGGACGACGCGGAAGCGCTCCTGCACGCGTGCGGACGGGATCGCCGCGTGCAGCTCCGCGACCGCGCGGGCCTGCGCGGCTTCCACCATGTGGAGGTACGCGCGGGACGACGACGTGTGGACGTCGAGCTTGCGGCGTGCGACGGCGGTGGCGAGCCCGCGGTCGCCGTGCAATGCGAGCGGCGGCAGGCCGAGCGAGACGACGACGCGGACGCGGCCCGCTCCGGGCTTCTGGAGCGGGATGACGCCCCGGCGCACGCGTGGCTGCGCGGCAGCCGAGTGCGCCGCGAGCAAGGCCAACGCTGCCAGGACCGGGATCGCGCGGCGCAACGGGCGGAGCGTATCGTAGGATCGCGCCCATGGCGGATTTCGCAGGGAAGCGGGCGCTCGTGCTCGGCGTGGCGAACAAGCGGTCGATCGCGTGGGCGATCGCGCAGCAACTCGCCGACGGCGGTGCGACGGTCGCGTTCACATACCAGGGCGAGCGCATCGAGAAGAGCGTTCGCGATCTCGCGGCGACCGTGGGCTCGCCGCTCGTGACCGAGTGCGACGTTCGGTCCGACGAGGACGTCGCGCGGGTCTTCGGCGAGGTCTCGGAGACGTTCGGCGGCGAGCTCGATCTCGTCGTTCACTCGGTCGCGTTCGCCGCGGCCGAGGATCTCGAGGGACGGTTCACCGACACGCCGCGCGATCGCTTCTGGATGGCGATCGACATCAGCGCGTACTCGCTCGTCGCGTGTGCGCGCGCGGCGGAGCCGCTGATGGAGAAGGCGGGCGGCGGCTCGATCGTGACGATGACGTACCTCGGCGGCGAGCGCGCGGTGCCGCATTACAACGTCATGGGCGTCGCGAAGGCAACACTCGACTCGTCGGTCAAGTACCTCGCGTGGGACCTCGGGCCGAAGAACATCCGCGTCAACGCCGTGTCGGCCGGCCCGGTGCGCACGCTGGCCGCCCGCTCGATCGCGGGCTTCCCGACGATGGAGGCGATCGTCGAGGAGCGCGCTCCGATGCGCCGCGCGATCGACGCGCAGGACGTCGCCGAGGGCGCCTGCTATCTCCTCAGCGACGGCGCGAAGCACGTCACGGCGACGACGCTCTACGTCGACAGCGGCTACCACGCGATGGGGATGTAGCCGTGCGCGTCGGCGACGTGATGATGCGCAACCTGCTGACGACGGAGGCGACGACACCGCTGCAGACCGCCGCCGAGCGCATGTGCGACCGCGGCATCGGTGCGATCCTCGTGCTGAGCGGCGAGTCGGTCGCCGGGATCCTCACCGAGCGCGACGTGCTGCGCGCGGTCGCGCAGGGCGGCGTCGAGGGGACCAGCGTCGCCGCGTGGATGACGCGCGATCCCGAGACGGTCACCGCCGACGAGTCGCTTGCGAACGCCGCCGGCCTGATGGTCCGCGGCGGCTACCGCCACCTCCCGGTCGTCGACGGCAGCAAGCCGATCGGGATCGTGAGCATCCGGGACCTGATGCGGGTGGTCGTCGAGGAGGAATGACATGTCCCGCAACCAGGTTGCGGGACATGTCGGCTACGCCCCGGGCTTGAGGACCATGTCCACCGCGACGAGCGCGATCAGGACGAGCTCGACGCGGGAGTGGAAGAGGATGTGCTCGATGCGGCGCTGGATCTCCGCATCGACGCCGCCGCGCTCGGAGATCAGCTTGCTGATCCGCCCGGACTCGGGGCCGAGGTAGAGCGCACCGCTCAGGAACGAGAGCACCCAGACGACGATCGCGAAGATCGCCCAGAAGTGCCACGCCCAGTGCGCCTGGTGCATGAGCACGAAGCCGAGCACGACGAGGATCAGCGAGGCGGGGATGAACGTCCGCATGCCGATGAACTCGACGTCCTTCGTGAAGGCCGCGATCCGCTTCGGGTCGTTCTCGCCGAGGATGCGGAACGCGAACAGCTGGATCATCAGCGCGCCGCCGATCCAGACGATCGCCATCAGGACGTGCAGGGCCTTCCACGTCGCGTACCACTCGCCCGTCCAGGCGGCGAAGACGATGAAGACGGCGATGAACGCTGCGCCGATCGCCGCCGTCGTCGCATTGCTCGAGAGGGCCGACCTCGTCGTCGAGGGGGCCTCGGTCACGGTTTCCATGGCTCCGGAGTAAAGGGGATCGGGCGGACGGCTACAAGGCCGTCCGGGCCGTCGCGAGGATCTCGTCGACGTCCGGCACCTCGGAGGTCTCGTACGACCACGCCGACCGCACCACGCCCTCCCGGTCGACGATGAACGCGGACCGCGCCGAGACGTCCCGCAGCCCGCGGTGGTCGTACGCGACGCCGAAGCCGCGCGTCGCGTCTCCGTTCCAGTCGGAGAGCAGCGGAAAGTCGAGGTCGAGCGCCTGCGTCCAGGCGACGTGCGTCCACGGCGAGTCCCTCGAGATGCCGTACGGCCTCAGCCCCGCGGCCCGGATTTCGTCGCCCCTGTCACGCAGGAGCTCCATCTCGCTCGTTCAGGTCGAGGACCAGTCGAACAGATAGAAGACGAGCAGGATCGGCCCCTCGGTCGCGATCTCGCGGAGGGACGCGTGCTCGTTCGGGGTCGTCCAGACCTCGACGTCCGGAATCGCGTCACCCGGCCCCAGCATCAGCGTGTCGCCGCCTCGGTCACCTCTGCAATATCGCGCACGACCTCGACGACGTCACGGTTCGCGTTGAACGTGCGCAGCTGCCGGTCGGCCGCGCTGCCGCGGCGGAGGATCTCCTCGATGTGCAGGAGCTGCTCCTCGGAGCCGAGCTCGCGGGCGTGCGGGAGGATCGTCCTGAGCGTCCGCCGGATCTGCTGCGACACGGGCCCGCGGTTGCGGCGCATCGTCAGGAGATCCATCACGGGCGCCTCGAGCCCGTAGCGCGCCGCCAGCCACTTGTTCTCGGTCGTGAGGATGCGGTGGTAGCTCGGGATCTCCTCGCCGGCGTCGAAGCGCTCGGAGTAGTGCTTGACGAGCGCCTGGCAGTAGGCGGTGATCGCGATCACGTCGGCGAGGTCGGTGACCGCGTCGCAGATGCGGATCTCGATCGTCCCGAGCCGCGGGTGCAGGCGGATGTCCCACCAGATGTGCGTGTAGTCGGCGATCACGCCGGTGCGCTCGAGCTGCCCGACGACCTCCGCGTAGTCGGCGTAGTCCTTGAAGCGCGGCGGCGGCCCGCTGCGCGGGAACGCCGCGAACACCATGTGGCGCGAGCTGTGCAGGCCGGTCGGCTCGCCGCGCCAGAACGGCGAGCTCGCCGACAGTGCGACGAGCTCGGCGAGGTGCACGATCATCCCGTTCACGACCTGGATCGCCTTCTCGGGATCGTCGACGGCGACGTGGACGTGCAGGCCGAAGATCAGCTCGCTGCGGGCGATGTACTGCATCTGGTCGACCAGCGCGCGATAGCGGTCCTTCGCCGTGATGCGCTGCCGCTCGAAGAGCGAGAAGGGATGCGTCCCCGCGGAGCCGACGCGCATGCCGCGTGCGCCCGCCACCTCGCACACGTAGGAACGGAGCGCGCGCAGCTGTGTCTCGACGTCTGTCGGCGTGTGGCAGACGGGCGTCGCCACCTCGAGCACCGACTGCATCAGCTCGGCGTTGATCCGCGGCTCGAGCTCGTGGCCGCTGACGTCGGCGAGCACCGTGTCGATGTGCTGGACGAGGTCGAACGTCTCGCCGTCGAGCAGCATGTACTCCTCCTCGACGCCGAGCGTGTACGCGTCGGAGCTCCCGTACGCGTGGTCGAGCACGCTGCCGCCGACCGGGTAGCGGCCGCCCTTGCCCGTGATCGACGGGGGATAGGCCTCCTTCGTCATTCCGGCAGCAGCGCCTCCGCCTCGATCTCGACCTTCCACGCCGGATCGAGCAGCGCGGCGACGACGAGCGCCGTCGACGCCGGCGTCGCCGCGCCGAACACCGCGCCGTGTGCGCGGCCCACCGCCTCCCAGTCGGCCGCGTCGGTGAGGTAGATCCGGGTGCGCACGACGTGCTCGGGCTTCGCGCCGAGCTCGGCCAGCGCGGCGACGACGATCTCGAGGCAGCGCTTCGCCTGTTCGTACGGATCGGCCGAGTCGATGCCGATCGGCGCCGTGCCCGCGACGTGCACGATGCGCCCGTCGCGGACGGCACGCGAGTAGCCGACGATCGCCGCCTGCGGCGAGATCGCGGGCACGAACTGCCGTTCCATCGCCCTAGTATCTCCACGCCGTGGACTCCTTGCGCGCGATCGACGAGTG